>JAOUFA010000449.1 GCA_029858545.1 Betaproteobacteria bacterium | reverse complement strand
GAGTACGCCGGCAAGTGGCCCAACATCACCAGAAAAGGCACGGCTCCGGCGGACGCGGAGGCGCACAAGGACGAGACGGGCAAGTTCGAGAAGTATTTCAGCGACAAACCCGGGAGCGGAAGCTAGAGGGAAACCCCGCAGCCGGCGCGGGGGTTTTTGGCGTCGGATGTTCCAGTCAGGCCGGTTGCCGGCTCTGCTGCGGCGCGATCTTGCGGTGGCGCGCGATGCCCAGGATCGTCGCTGCGAGAACGACTAGCGCGGTCACCGCCGAGACCTTGTCGTCCGGGGAGAACAAGGCGAGGAAGGCCGCCGCCATCAGCGCGGTTCGCAGCAGGATGTCTCCGACCCGATTCGCAGCGAGCCGTCCGAACATCGCGAGGGCGGTTGCGCAGGTGCCGATTGCGACGACCAGGGTACTGCCGACCTGGATCCAGCCGGGGCGCACCACCATTTCGGCGCGCGAGAAGATAGCGAACGTCATGAGGGTGATCGGCAGACAGATTCTCAGCGCCTCCCACATGGTATGCATGAAGGAAGCATCGGCGATGCGCGCCGATATCGCCGCGGTGAGCGAGGTCGGCGGCGACAATTCACCCCAGACCGAGAGAAGGAAGATGAAGAAGTGTGCGACCCAGGGGTTGACGCCGAGTTTCGTCAGGGGCCCGACGATGACCACTGCGCCGATGATGTAGGTCGCGGTCGGTGGCAGTCCCATGCCGACCAGCCATCCGAAAATGAACGACATACCGATCATGGCCATGAGATTCCACGAGCCGAGGTCGAGCAGCATGCCCCCCATGCGGTTGATGAACCCGGTCACGGTAAACAGTCCGATCATGATGCCGAGCGTCGCGAGCAGCAGCGTCAGATAGGATGTCATGTCGGCGTGCGTCTCGATGGACAGGCGCACGTTGCCGAAGAACGTCTCGTGCGCGACCGCCGGGTCCTTGAGCACGTACTTGAAGTAAAGAAAGTTGAGCAGCAGGAGCGCGAACAGGAAGGCCGCGGTATAGAGCGCGGCGAGCAGTTCTCCCATGCCGATTGCGCCCATCATGATCAATAGAAACACCACGGCGAGGAAGAAGATCGCGGTCTTGATCTGGTTGTACGCCGTTACCATCGGCGCCTCGATCGGTTCGCGCGGCAACAGGCGCACACAGATCAGATACACGGCAAACGCGAGCGATAGGTAGTAAACGAACGCGAGTGAGAATCCGCGGGTCACCACATCCCAGTACGGCACGCCAAGGAATTCCGACATCAGGAACGCGCCGACCCCCATCATGGGCGGCATGAGCAGACCGCCCATCGAGGCGGCGGTCTCGGTTGCGGCGGCGAACACGCTGGGTACGCCGTAACGCTTCATCAAGGGAATGGTGATGCTGCCGACTACCACCGCGTTGGCCGAGCCGCTGCCGCTCACCATGCCGATCGACAGCGACCCGAGCACCGCCGCCTGCGGGACCATCTGGCGCGATCTGCCCGCAAGCCGCTGCATGACATGGATCATCGCGCTTTGCGCTCCGAACCCGTTGGCGACCGCGGCAAGCAGCAGGAAGGCCGCGATCAGGGTGAGCGCGATCTGGCCGTAGAGTCCGTAGATCCCGCTGGACATTTCGACCGTGCTGGAGGTGACCACGCGATAGAACGTCGTGCCGGGATGCCAGAAGAAGTCGAGCGGACTCAGGTACCCGAACATCGTGTAGAGCACCAGTACAAGATTGACCCAGAACAGGGTCGCATGGGCGAGTCGCGACAATTCCATCACCAGCAGGAACATCAGCAGGCCGACGACGAAGTCCTGTGTCGTATAGGAGCCCTGGCGCCAGATCGCGATGTCTTCGTATTGGTACAGGAAATAGACGAAGGCATAGACACAGATGCCGATATAGATGGCAACCAGCACGTGGTTCACGATCACCGGCAGCCGCTTGTACAGGAGATCCTTTTCGTACATGAACAGGATCTGCAGCGTCAGCGCGATCGGCAACAGCCGGGATACCAGTTCCTGCGCGCCGCCTGACCCGGTGTAGCAATACCAGATGACCCAGAAAAACATGACCAGCGACAACCCAAAGGCCAGGTTCTTGAGATTGGCGTGAGCCTTCAGCCAGCGAATCGGCATGGACATACCTCGGATGGTATAACGCAGGCGGATCTTGTCGTGCGGGGCGGGGTGGCGCCGCACATCGCGATGCTCAGCAAGTGCGGCTCCGACAGCACGGGCGGCCGCGCCAGCGCGCGCCGCCGTTTCGAGCGACCCTTTACGCGGTCACTTCGCGATATGCCACTTGTCGTCCCAGGCCTTGTGCTCCTTGAGGAACCTGGCCATTCCGGCATGCACCGGAATATCCGGGTTGGCGCGGATCCCCTGCACCTGCATGCCGACAAAGTCGCGCGCCATGGGGGTGAAACCCGGATCGGACTGGGCGAGGCTTTCGCGGTTCTTGTAGAACGCGCCCAACAGTTTGTAGACGACCTCCTCGGGCATGTCGGCGCGCACGTTGTAGCCGAACAGGATCGGCACGCCATGGATCGTACTGACCCCGACGTCCTTGCTGAACGCGTTCTTCGGATCGACGTCGACGACGGCAAGACCGGCGGCTTTCAGCTTGGTGACCTCTGCAGGGCAGGGATTGATCACTTTCACGTCCATGCGCACGTCGGTTTCCTTCCAGTAGCTCGAGAGCGAGCGGCCGGCGGTGGTGTAGGCGACCGCACCGGCGATCGTGCCGGCCTGCAACGCGTCGCTCTGGCTCTTGGCGTCGATCTGGACGTGCTTGAACTGGTAGCCGAGCGCCTTGTAGATGCGCCCGAAGTTCAGCCAGTTCATGAAGCCGGCGGGAGTGAAGAACACCGGTTTGCCGCTGAAGTCGCCCCAGCACTTGTACTTGTCGGCTTCCTTGGCCGAGGTGGCCATGAACGACTCCATCGGGTAGGAATACCAGGCGTGCACCAGCTTGCTCTTTGCAGGCGTGTAGTTCTTGAATCCGCCCTCGCCGGCATAGATCTGCGTCATACCGACATCGGCCGTGTAGCCGATCTCCGCGTTGCCGTCCATCGCCGCCTTCATGGCGCCGGTGGTCGACGGGTAGGGATTGACGGTGATGGTGTACTGCCCGCCGAGTGCCTCCTCG
>JAOUFA010000058.1 GCA_029858545.1 Betaproteobacteria bacterium | reverse complement strand
CGCGCGCAAGTACACCTACGCCGACATCGACCGCATCACCGACAATCTTGCGCTCAACCTGCTTGAACTGGGGCTCAAGCCGCTCGACCGCCTGGTGCCGACGCTGCCCAACGTCGCCGAATTTGTCTTGCTCTACTTCGCGCTGCAGAAGATCGGCGCGGTGCCGATCGCGGCACTCGTCACCCACCGCTACGCGGAGATCAGCCAGTTCGTCCAGCTCTCGGGAGCGGTCGCCTGCGTCTATCCCGAGCAGGTCGGCGAGCATCGCTTCGCCGAAACCATCGCACGCGTGCAGAAGGAGCAGCCCGGACTCAAGTTTCGCATTGTGTTCGGACGCCCCGGCCCGGGGGAGGTTTCGCTCACCGATCTGATCGAGCGCCCGGCGCGCCGGCCGCGCAGCGACCTGGAGAAGGTTCGCATCGATCCGAACGATCCGGCGATCTTCCAGCTCTCGGGCGGCACCACCGGAATCCCGAAGCTCATTCCGCGCACGCATAACGACTACGCCTACAACTCGAAGGTCGCCGCTTCCGTGTGCCGGCTGAATCGCGACTCGACGCTCCTGCTGGCGTTGCCGATCGCGCACAACCTGCCGCTCGCCTGTCCGGGGATCCAAGGCCATTACTTCAACGGCGGCCGGGTCGTTCTCTCGCCGAGCACGCGACCCGAGGAAATCTTCAAACTCATCCAGGAGCACCGTTGCACGCACCTGAAGGTCGTGCCGGCGCTGCTCGTGCGCCTGATCAACGATCCGGCGATCGCCAACTACGATCTCGGTTCGTTGACGCTGATCCAGAGCGGCGGCCAGCGCATGCAGCCGGAGGTGCGCCTGCGCGCCCAACAGCTCATGCCGGGGGCGTTTGTCCAGGAGAACTTCGGCATGTCCGAAGGGATGCTCTTTTTCGTGCGTTTCGACGATCCCGACGTGGTCAAGCTCGAGACCTGCGGCCGGCCGGTCTGCCCCGACGACGAGGTCCGGCTGCTCGATGACGACGGACGCGAGGTGGCCGACGGCGAAGTCGGCGAGCTCGCCTGCCGCGGGCCGTACACGTTGCGGGGCTATTTCGGCGTGCCCGAGTACAACACGCGCCAGTTCACACCCGACGGGTTCTATCTCTCGGGAGACCTGATGCGAAAGCATCCTTCGGGCAATTACATCGTGGAGGGCCGGAAGAAGGACCTGATCAATCGCGGCGGCGAGAAGATCAGCGCCGAGGAGATCGAGAACCTGATCCTGATGCACCCCGCGGTGCAGAATGTCGCCTGCGTGCCGATCCCCGATGCGAACCTGGGCGAGCGGATGTGCGCCTACGTTATTCTGCGCGCCGGTCTCGGCCTGACGCTGAAGGAGCTGGTCGGCTTTCTGATGGAAAAGGAAATCGCGAAGTTCAAGCTTCCCGAGCGGCTCGAAATCGTGGCCGATTTTCCCGTGTCCACCTTCGGCAAGGTATCGAAGAAGGTCCTGGTCGAGCAGGCGACGAAGAAGATGGAAGGCGAGGCGGCGGCGAAATCACCAACGGCCGGGGGATAGATCCCTTCAGGTCTGCGGCATTGGTGCGGGGACGCGGGGCGCGCCTGCATGAACGCCGGAGATCGATTGGATTCCCGGCCACGTGAAGTGTTCAAAACGGGTCTTCCGCGACCTGAACGAGACAGAGGAAAACCATGCGCATCATCGATCTGCACTGCTATCCCGGCACCCAGACCTGGCTTGACGCCCAGGGGCCTTATGTCGATGCCCTCGCCAAGTACTGGAACCGCGCATGGGTGGCGAAGACCGAGGACGAGGTCATCAAGGATTTCACGACGGCCGGGGTCGACGCCTGCCTCGTCGCGCTCGACCTGGAGACCACGGTCGCGACGCCGCCCTGCACCAACGAGTATGTGCATGCGATGTGGAAGCGCCACCCGAAGCGCGTGATTCAGTGCTGGGGCACGCTCGATCCGTTCAAGGGCGAGCTCGCGATCCGGCAGGCGCGCAAGGCCGTGCAGGAACTGGGATTCATCGGCTTTCACTTTCATCCGATCATGCAGCACTTCGCGGTTGACGACCGGCGCTTCTATCCGCTGTTCGAAGTCATCAACGAACTGAAGGCCGCGGTGATGATCGACGTCGGCACCACCGGCATGGGCGCGGGCATGCCGGGAGGCATGGGCGCGGAGCTGCGCCACGCACATCCTTCGGCGATCGACAAGCTCGCGGCCGATTTTCCGCACCTGAAGATTCTCATGGCGCACCCGGGCTGGCCCTGGGTCGACGAGACCACCGCGGTCGCGTTGCACAAGGGCAACGTCTACTGGGAGATGTCGGGCTGGGCGCCGAAATACTTCCCCGGCAACCTGAAGGTGGACATGCGCGCTCGCCTGCAGGACAAGGTGATGTTCGGCAGTGATTACCCGAGCATGCCGTACGAACGCATCCTGCGCGAATGGGGCGAGCTCGGTTACAAGGAAGAAATCATGGAGAAGATCTTCCACGGGAATGCCGAACGGGTTCTCGGCCTCTAGGGCGGCGACCGAGCCGATTCAACGAACTTTACGATTTCGGAGCGTCAAGGCGATGCGACATGCTGATCTTCCTCTTGTAGTCGATTTCCACGTACACATGCTGGAGCCCGAAGTCTTCAAGGCTTCGACCAACAAGACCGTGTTCACCGGTTTCGGCGCGAATCCGGCGAGCGCGCCGCGTCCGGGCGCGCAGCAACTGATGGGGCGCATGTTCGATCCGAAGGCCGAGATCGAGGACATGGATGCGCGCGGCATCGACATGAGCGTGGTTACCGCGAGCACGGTGTTGCAGGGGACTTCGTGGGCCGACCCGCAAACCGACCTTGCCCTGTGCCGGCGCTGCAACGACCAGGCGGCCGATTGGGCGGCGCGCTATCCGAAGCGCTTTGTCGGCAGTTGCGTGCTGCCGCTGCAGGACCCCAAGCTTGCGCTGCAGGAGCTCGATCGCGCGGTGAAGACGCTCGGCCTCAAGGTGGCCAATATCTCTTCGAGCTACAACGGCGTCTACGTAGGCGACCCGGTCTATCACCCGTTCTGGGAGGCGATCGACAAGTCGGGCATGACGGTCTGGATCCACCCCGAAGGCGTGCGCGATCCCTGGTTTCAGCGCTATGCGTTGTGGAATTCGGCAGGTCAGTCGATCGAGGAGGCCAAGTGCATGACCTCGCTCGTGTATGAAGGCGTGATGACCAAGTTCCCGAACCTCAAGGTGGTGATGGCCCACGGCGGCGGCTATTTCCCGCATTACATGGGACGCATGGACCGCAATACCGCCAATCGGCCCGATACCGTGCGCAACACCGGCGGCAAGACCCCCAGCGCGTTCCTGCGTTCGTTCTACTACGACAGCTGCGTGTACGACCCGCAGGTATTCAAGGTGCTGCTCGAGCGCGTCGGCGCCGACCGGCTCGTGATGGGCAGCGACTATCCGGTGGGCGAAGCCGATCCGGTCGGCTGGCTGCGGGACTGCGGCGTGGCGGGCGCCGAGCTCGCCCAAATCGCCGGCGGCAACGCCGCGCGGCTGCTCGGAATCGCGGCGTGAATCGGGCGCCGCGGTCGTGACCAACCTGCTGATTCTCCTCACGCTGCCAGAGGCGGTGCGCTCGCAGTACTTCAACCATATCCGCAACACCTTCCCCGAGCTGAACGTCAGCATGGTCGACCATCACAGCAAGGTGGGGCCGCATATCGGGGCGGCGGACATCCTGGTAACTTTCGGGCCGATGATGGCCGATCACGTGGTGAAGGAAGCGACCCGGCTCAAATGGATCCAGGCGCTCGGCAGCGGCGTCGACGGCATCGTCGATCTGCCCTCGCTGCGCAAGGAGGTGAGGGTCACCAATCTCCACGGCATACAGGGTGCGCCGGTGTCGGAGGCGGCGATGATGGCGATGCTCGCGCTCAGCCGCGGCCTGCCGCGCGTCGTGCGCAACCAGGATCGGCACAAGTGGGATCGCTCTCCGGCACGGTTGCTGAAGGACAAGACCGTCGGCATCTTCGGCGTCGGAGTGATCGCCGAGGAACTCGCGCCCAAGTGCAAGGCCTTCGGCATGACGGTGGTCGGGATCAGTTCGGCGAAGCGACCGGTACCCGGGTTCGACCGCATGTATGGGCGCGACGAGCTCGAGAAAGCGGTGCGCGAGCTCGATTATCTGGTGCTGCTCACGCCCTATTCGGCGGCGACGCGCGGCATCGTCGGCGAGAAGATCCTCGCGGCGATGAAGCCGGGTGCGTATCTCGTCAACCTGGCGCGCGGCGGGGTGGTCGACGAGGCGGCACTCATCGGCGTGCTGCGCGAAGGCCGCATCGCCGGCGCGGCACTCGACGTGTTCGCCGAGGAGCCGCTGCCCGAGGACCATCCTTTGTGGGACATGGACCGGGTGCTGGTCACGCCGCACCTGGGCGGCTTTTGCGACGTCTATGTCGATCACGCGCTGCCGGTGGTCGAGCGCAACCTGCGCGCCTTCCTTTCCGGCGATTACGCCGCGATGGTGAATGTCGTCAATTCCGGCAGCATGGGGGGTTCCTGATGGCGCAAGATGAGACACGCCTTTGCGATGCGGTTCCGGCGACCGAACTGGAACGCCGCTGGGCCGCGGTGCGCGCGCTCATGCGCGACGAGGGTCTTGAGGCGCTGGTGCTGCAGAACGCCAACGACTGGCTCGGCGGCTACGTGCGCTGGTTCACCGGCGCGCCGGCGAACAATGCCTATCCGCGCTCGTTGATCTTTCCCGCGCACGGGCAGATGACGAGCGTCGGCCAGGGGCCCTTCGGCGGGGTCAACGAGTTCGACGGCCGCGATCCGCTTGCCTATGGCGTGGGCCGCCAGCTCTTTACGCCGAGCTACGTCTCGGCCGCCTACACCGCCGATTACGATGCCGATCTGGTGCTCGCCGAGCTACGTCGCGCCGGCTGGCGCACGATCGGGCTTGTCGCACCGGCCTCGATGTACCACGGTTTTGCACGCCGACTCGATGAGGGGCTGTCGGCGGAGGGCGTGCACAGCGTCGACGCGACCGAATGGATCGACGCACTGAAGGCGATCAAGAGCGACGAAGAACAGTCGCGGCTGCGGCGCACCGCCGCGATGCAGGACGCGGTGTTCGCGAAAGTGTGCGAATTCGTGCGCCCCGGCCTGAAGGACTTCGAGGTGGCGGCCTACGCGCAGTATGTCGGCCAGCAACTGGGCAGCGAGCAGGGGATTTTCATCGGCTCTTCGGCACCGGCCGGACAGCCGGCGATGTTCCGCCCGCGCTCGCAGCAGGGGCGCGAGCTGCGCGCGGGCGACACGCTGACGCTGCTCATCGAAAACAACGGCGCGGGCGGCTACTACACCGAGCTGTCGCGTCCGATCGTGCTCGGCAAGGCGGCCCAGGAGGAAAAGGACCTCTGGGCCTTCGTGCTCGAAGCGCAGCAGGCGACGCTCGATCTGCTGCGCCCGGGCGCGTCGTGCCGCGCGATCTTCGAGCAATACAACGCTTTCCTGCGCGCGCGCGGCCGTCCGGAGGAGAAGCGCCTGCACTGTCACGGCCAGGGCTACGATATGGTCGAGCGGCCGCTCATCCGACACGACGAGAGCATGTCGATCGCCGCGGGCATGTGCATCGTGGTGCACCCGGCGGTGAAGACCGAGCGCGCGTTCATGACCGTGGTCGACAACTATCTGATCGGCGCCGATGGACCCGGCGAATGCCTGCATCGCACGCCCAAGACCCTGATCGAACTGGGCTGATCGGGGGACTTTCCGCACGACGCGCCTTGCGCGGCGGGCTCCCGGCGGAATCAACGACGGACGAACGCCGCGCCGGCGGCGTTCGAAATGCTAGGCGCTTCCCGTTGCGCGCCTGCCCTCGTCCTCGCGTGCCAGCGTGGCGAGCGCGCGGGTCTTCCACAGCTGCCACGAGCGCTCGTAGTTCTGCCAGGAGGTGTTGGCGGCGACTTCCTTGTCGTCCATGAACACGATGCGGCCCTCCGCCCCGGCGAGCAGCGTCGCCTGGAACTGCATGCGCGCGTTCATTTCCAGGTAGATCGAGCGCCCGACCGCGCGCTGGATGTTCTCGCCGACCACCACCGCGCCGTGGCCGCGCATCAGCGCGGCGGGATGGCCGCCGAGGCGCCGCGCGAGCGCCTGGCCGAGATAGGGCGTGCGCACCAGCAGGTCGCTGCCTTCCTGCGCGTCACGGATGTCCCAGTTGGGCACGCCCAGGCCGATGAACGCCGACATGTGGAAGATCGGCTTCAATGTGCTGTCGGTGCAGGAATACGGCACCACCGAGGGGGAATGATTGTGCACGATCGCCTGTACCTCCGGCCTCGCCTTGTAGATCTCGCCATGGATGTAGCGCTCGTTGTACATCGCGCGCCCCTGCGCATCGACCGGCTTGCTGTCGAGGTCGAACTCCATGATGTCGGCTGCGGTGATCAGCTCTGGCGGGATCGAGCGCGACATGAAGTAGCGCTGCGGGTCGCGGTCCGAGCGCACGCTCGCATGCCCGTAGGCATCGATCACGCCGTGCTCGGCGAGGGTGCGCGACGCGATCACGAGGTCAAGAATCAGGTTCATCGAACAGCTCCAATCCGAAACGCGGTGTTCACGACCCTAGCAAAGACGCCGCGCTCGCGCAACGCAGTTCCGCAGCCCGCGCCGGGCGCGCGCCGCCTCGGAGCCGCCGGCAAACGGCTACACTAGCCACTCCCGCCCCCTTCCCAGGAACGCCGTCTTGTCCAAACTGAAACTCTCGTTCTCGTGCTGGAATTACGACCGCATCCAGCCCCTGCTCGACGGGCGCGTGCAGCCCGAAGGCATCGACCTCGTCGGCTTCAATCTGCCGGTCGAGGAAACGTTCTTCCGCATGCTGCGCCACCGCGAGTTCGACATTGCCGAGATGTCGCTGTCCTCCTACGCGGTGTCGCTCACCCGGCCCGAGCGGCCGTTCGTCGCGCTGCCGGTGTTTCCGTCGCGCGTGTTCCGCCATGGCTGCGTCTACGTGAATACCGCCTCGGGCATCCGCACGCCCAAGGACCTGATCGGCCGCAAGATCGGCTGCCCGGAATATCAGATGACCGCGCCGGTGTGGATTCGCGGCATCCTGCAGGACGAGTACGGCGTGCCGGTCGATTCGGTGAGCTACCACACCGGCGGCGAGGAGGAGCCCGGGCGCGACGAGAAGCTGAAGCTCGATCTGCCGCCCAACATCCGCGTACAGCCGATCGGCCCGGCGCAGACGCTCTCGGCGATGATTGCCGACGGCGATATCGACGCCTTCTACACGGCGCGCATGCCCTCGACCTACCGCGCGGGCGTGCCGGGCAAGGTGGCGCGCCTGTTCGAGGACTATGTTCCGGTCGAGCAGGCCTACTACCGCAAGACGCGCATCTTCCCGATCATGCACACGGTGGTGATCCGGCGCGAACTGTACGAGCAGCATCGCTGGGTGGCGATGTCGCTGTACAAGGCGTTCTGCGCGGCACAACAGGCGACCTATCGCGACCTCTACGTCACCGCCTCGTACGCGGCGATGCTGCCGTGGCTTACCGCGAACATCGAGGAGGCCAGGCGCGAGCTCGGCGACGATTTCTGGCCTTACGGCTTCGCGCCCAATCGCGCGACCCTCGCGACTTTCCTGCGCTATCACCAGGAACAGGGACTGTCGAAACGGCGCCTGGAGCCCGAGGAGCTGTTCGCGCCGGAGACGCTGGAGAGCTTCAAGATCTGAAGCGCCGGCGCGCCCGGGCTAGGCCTTCGCCGCCTGCGCGAGCGCCTGGTCGATGTCCCACAGGATATCGTCGATCGATTCGACGCCGACCGACATGCGCACCATGTCGGGCGTGACGCCGGCCTTCAACTGCTCCTCGTCGCTCATCTGACGGTGGGTGGTCGACGCGGGATGGATGACGAGGGTCTTCGCGTCGCCGATGTTCGCAAGGTGGCTCATGAATTGCGCCGCCTCGATGAATCGTTCGCCCGCTTTCGCCCCCCCCTTGACGCCGAAATTGAGCAGGCCCGACGCGCCGTTGGGAAGATACTTCTTCGCGAGGGCGTGGTACTTGCTGTCGGCCAGTCCCGGGTAGTTGACCCAGGCGACGCGCGGATGATCCTTCAGAAATCCGGCCACCGCGAGTGCATTCGCGCAGTGCCGTTCCATGCGCAGGTGCAGCGATTCGAGCCCGAGCAGCAGCAGCCAGGCGTTGATCGGCGCGAGCGTCGGGCCGAAGGTGCGCATCACCTCCATGCGCGCCTTCATCGTGTAGCCGAAATCGCCGAAGGTCTCGTAGAAACGCACGCCGTGGTAACCGGGCGATGGCTCGGTCATCTCGGGGAACTTGCCGTTGTCCCATTTGAATTTCCCCGACTCGACGATCGCCCCGCCCATCGTCGTGCCGTGCCCGCCGATGTACTTGGTCGCCGAATGCACCACGATATCGGCGCCCCAGTCGAACGGCCGGCAGAGGTAGGGTGAGGGCACGGTGTTGTCGAGCATCAGCGGGATGCCGGCGTCGTGCGCGATCGCGGCGAGCGCCTCGATGTCGACGATGTTGATGAGCGGGTTGCCGAGGGTCTCGGCGTAGAGCAGTTTCGTGTTCGGCTTGATCGCGCGGCGGAAGTCCTCCGGGTTGTCGGGGTGCACGAAGGTGGTTTCGATGCCGAGCTTCTTCAGATTCACACCGAGCAGCGTGTGCGTGCCGCCATAGAGGGTCGAGGCCGAAACGATGTGATCGCCCGCCTTCGCGAGGGTCAGGATCGCGGTGGCTTCGGCGGCCTGGCCGGTCGCACAGGCGAGCGCCGCGCGGCCGTTCTCGATCGCGGCCATGCGCTCCTCGAACACCGCCACCGTCGGGTTCGAGATGCGCGAATAGACGTTGCCGAAGGTCTGCAGGTTGAACAGGCTTGCCGCGTGCTCGGCCGAATCGAACACGAAGGACGTCGTTTGATAGATCGGCGCGGCGCGCGCGCCGGTCGCCGGGTCGGGAATCTGTCCCGCGTGCAGGCACAGCGTTTCGATGCCAAATTTTCGATCGGCCATGGGGACTCCTTCAGGCCGGCGTCTTGCGCGCCGGGCGGATGTAGATGACGTAGTAGACGAGCGCGACGAGCACGCTGCCGCCGACCAGATTGCCGAGAATCACCGGCACCAGATTGCCGACGATCGCACCGGCGCCCAGCGGCGCCCCGAGCAGCAGCGCCACCGGAAAGAAATACATGTTGGCGATCGAATGCTCGAAGCCGGCGGCGACGAAGGCGGAGATCGGAAACACGATTGCCACCACGCGGTCGACGACGCTGCGGCCGGCAAGCGCCATCCATACCGCCATGCACACCAGCAGGTTGCACAGCACGCCGCGAAAAAACGCGCTCCAGAACGGCAATGCGGCCTTCGCGGCGGCGATCTCGAGGTAGGTCCGCGCCACCGCGCCGGCATTCAGTTGCGTGTGCCCGGAAACGACGATCAGACCCGCCAGTCCCGCGGCGCCGACCAGATTCGCCGCGCACACGATCGCCCAGTTGCGCAGGACTTCGAGCGTCGTGATGCGCCCGCTCGCCCAGGCCATGGCGAGCAGGTTGTTGCCGGTGAAGAGCTCCGCGCCGGCGACGATGACGAGGATCAGTCCGAGCGAAAAGCACACGCCGCCGAGCACGCGCTGCGCGGCAAAGCCGAGCGAGGCGTCCGACGCCACGAGCACGTAGTAGATCGAGCCCAGGCCGATGAATACGCCCGCGAGCACGCCGAGCATCGCGGTTTGCAGAAAGGGCAGGCGCGCCTTCGCGACACCGACGCGATCGACCCGCTCGGCGATCTCGCTCGGCGAATAGGCGTCGAAACCGAAGATCTCCGCCATCGCGACGAGCCTGCTCAGTACGCCAGCCAGCGCGGGCGCTTGGCCGAGATGACGCGCGTGTTGACGCCCACCCAGTTGAGTCCGCCGAACAGGCGCGCGTGTTCGATCTTTACGCAGCGGTCGGTTACCGCGTCGAGCCCCGCGGCACGCGCCTTCGCCGCGGCAGCCTCGTTCCTCACGCCGATCTGCTGCCAGAGCACTTTCGCGCCGATCGCGATCGCCTCGTCGGCGATCGGACCCGCGTCATCGGTCTTGCGGAACACGTCGACGATGTCGATTCCCTCCGGGATCTCGCTGAGGCTCGCGTAGCAGCGCGCGCCGAGAATCTCCTTGCCGGCGTAACGCGGATTGACCGGAATCACCCGGTAGCCGTGTTCCTGCATGTACTTCGCGGCGAAGTAGCTCGGGCGGAACCAGTCGGCCGACAGGCCGACCACCGCGATCACCCGGTTTTCCTTCAGGATGCGGCGCAGGCTGCTGATGTCGTCCATGACGGGGGACTATAACCGCAAATTCGCGGTGCTGGAAACGGCGGCGATGGTTGGGTTCTTCTAAATCAATCTCCCCATTTTGGTGACTGACGCAAAGCGCCAATCACCAAAATGGGGAGGCCGAAGAAGAGCCAAACCCTTCGGCGCGCCTCTATAATCCGGCCATCCGAACGCAAAGGGAGTCGCCAAAGTGTACGTCGAAGAACGCATGTACGTATTGCAGGTCGGCAAGGTGGCCGAGTATCTCAGGCTGTACGAATCCGAGGGCCTCGCCATCCAGACGCGCCATTTACCGAACCTGATCGGCTATTACTTCACCGAGGTCGGCACGCAGAATCAGATCGTGCACCTGTGGGGCTATGAAGACCTCAACCAGCGCGACAAGTGCCGCGCGGGACTGGTCGCGGATCCCGCCTGGTCGACGTTTGTCGCGAAGCTTGCGCCGCTCATCCGTACCCAGGAGACGCGCCTGATGAAGTGCGCGCCGTTCTTCCTCGAGCGGCTGAAGAAGATGCTCGCCGCGACGAAGTGATGTCGCCGGTGCGCGCGCCCCGGCACGGCGGCCGGATCCTCGTCGACGCGCTCGTCGGCCACGGCGTGAAGCGGGTGTTCGGCGTGCCGGGCGAGAGTTTCCTGCCGGTGATCGACGGTTTCTACGCGTCGCAGGATCGGCTGCAATTCGTCGTCTGCCGACAGGAGGGCGGTGCCGCGTACATGGCGGAGGCGCACGGCAAGCTGAGCGGCGAACCCGGAATCCTCTTCGTCACGCGCGGCCCCGGCGCGACCAACGGCGCGATCGGCGTGCATCTCGCGCAGCAGGACTCGACGCCGATGCTGGTGTTCATCGGCCAGGTCGGCAACGACTTCGCCGAGCGCGAGGCGTTCCAGGAGATCGACTACCGGCGCATGTACGGGCCGATGGCGAAGTGGGTCGCGCAGATCGATCGCGCGGAGCGCATCCCGGAGTACGTGAGCCGCGCCTTTCACACCGCGACCGCGGGGCGGCCCGGTCCGGTGGTGCTCGCGCTGCCCGAGGACATGCTGTTCTCGGAGGCGGCGGTCGCCGACGTGCCGCACTACGTTCGCTCGCAGGCGGCACCCGCGCCCGAGGACCTGCGCGCGCTCGCGCGGCGGCTGGAGCAGGCCGAACGGCCGTTCGTGCTCGTCGGTGGCGGCGGCTGGACGCGCGACACCGGCGAGCGCCTGCGCGCCTGGGCCGAAGCGGCGTATCTGCCGGTCGGCGCGTCGTTTCGCTGCCAGGACTATCTGGACAACCGCAGCGCGAGCTATGTCGGCGACGTCGGCATCGGCATCAACCCGAAACTCGCCGAGCGGGTGAGGAATGCCGATCTGCTGCTGGTGATCGGCGCGCGGCTGGGCGAGATGACGACCGGAGCCTATACGCTGGTCGAGGCGCCCGTGCCGAAGCAGACGCTGGTGCACGTGCATGCCGGCGCGGAGGAACTGGGGCGGGTGTACCGCGCGCAGCTGCCGATCAACGCAGCCTCGCCGCGCTTTGTCGAGGCGCTCGCGGAGATGCGCGTCGACGGCGCGAGATGGCGCGACGCCACGCGCGCGCTGCGCGAGGATTACCTCGCCTGGCGCGAACCGCGGCCCATGCCGGGCGCTCTCCACTACGGCGAGGTGATCAAGTGGCTGAGCGAGCAGCTGCCCGAGGACGCGATCGTCGCCGGCGGCGCGGGCAATTTCGCCGGCTGGCTGCACCGGCACTTCCGCTACAAGGGCTTTCGCACCCAGCTCGGGCCGACCAACGGCTCGATGGGCTATGGATTGCCCGCGGCGATCGCGGCGAAGGCGACCCATCCGGAGCGCACGGTGATCGCGATCTGCGGCGACGGCGACTTCCTGATGAACGGCCAGGAATTCGCCACCGCAGTCCAGTACCGGCTGCCGGTGATCGCGCTGGTGGTGAACAACGGCATGTACGGCACGATCCGCATGCACCAGGAGCGCGAGTATCCCGGCCGCGTGCACGCCACCGCGCTCAGCAACCCGGACTTCGCCGCCTACGCGCGCGCCTTCGGCGGGCACGGCGAAATCGTCGAGACCACCGCGCAGTTCGCGCCGGCCTTCGAGAGAGCGCGTGCTTCCGGCCAGCCCGCGCTGATCGAGCTGCGCATCGACCCCGAGGCGATCACGACTTCGACCACGCTCTCGGCGATCCGCCAGGCGGCGCTGGGAGGGAAGCAGGGGCGCTGAAGACGCTGTCAACGCGTGGCGAAGGGGCGGCGTTGATCGCACCGAACAAGAAGTGGGTGTTCTAAGGTCACAAATTGTGACCTTAGACGAGGCGGACCGTCCGCCGCGGGGGCGCGGCAGGCATGCGAAGTACCCGCCCTACGCCTTCACTGAGCAGGCGGTTGCCATGTTGTCCTCGGTGCTCAAGAGCAAGCAAGCGGTACGGGTGAACGTGGAAATCATGCGGGCCTTCGTGCGCCTGCGCGAAATCATCGGGCAGAACCACGATCTCGCGCGCAGGATCGACGCTCTGGAATCCCGGTACGACCATCAGTTCAAGGCCGTGTTCGACGCGATCCGCGAACTCATGGCGCCGCCGCCTGCGCCGAAGCGGCGCATCGGTTTTGTCCAGGACGAATAGAGCGTTTGCCTCGATTGCGTGGGGACGCGCCTGGCGCCTCACTGCCGACCGGCTGAACCGGTGTGGTGCATGGCCCACTGAGAATGGCTCCGTAAACAACAGTTCGCAGTGCTCGAAGCCATCGCGCAGCACGAACCGGAACATTGACCTCGGCTTGCGCCGCACCCCAACAATCAAGCGGCTCGCCGCGCCAGGCTCGCCCCGAGCATCCGGCCGATGCCGTAGCCGAGCGCCGCGGCGACGACGAGGTAGATCGGCATCAGCAGGAAGCCGATCGCGGCGGTGGAGGAGCGCGAGGCGAAGATCGAGGTATCGACCCACAGGCTCACCCCCACGAGCAGCAGCCCCGCGCCGAGCGCACCGCCCAGGCGCCGCGCCGCGAGCGGCGCGTCGTCGGC
>JAOUFA010000448.1 GCA_029858545.1 Betaproteobacteria bacterium | reverse complement strand
TCCCTCACCGGACGGAACAACTCGCCGTTCAGCAATGCGAACAGGATCACGGCAAGGCCCAGGACGATGGCCGATCCCACCAGAACCCGATAGCCTCGCCCCGGCGGCATGCCCGCCGCCGCGGAAGCGGCGGGATATGGAAGAACGGCTTGAAGATCGGGAGGCATGATCATCCTTTTCAGGGAAACTTCTCTATTTCTGGTGCCGACGAACGCGACAGAACTTTCCGCGAACGACGCGAAAGTTCCCGGGGTTCCGTCCGGAGCGAGGGGAGCAAGATGCCCTCGCCCCCTGCAATCGGAGCTTCCCTAATCGACCTTTTTGCCGCCGTCGTCCTTCTTGGCGTCCACAGCAGGCGCGGCGGCATCTTTCCTTTCTTCCTGGGCGGCAGGAGAAACCAGCGGTTTGTCCGCCTGGGCGACGTTTTGCTCTGCGGCCGGCCTGGCGGGGGCGGCGCTGCCCGGGGGGGTGATGTCCGGGCTGCACGCAGCCAAGCCCATGGCGGCCATCGCAGCCGCGATCAGTGTGACATTCATGGCAATGCTCCTTTTGTCGGTTGGCGGAGGGTTATTCGACCCGCGGCGCGGGCCGGCGCGTCTTCGCCATTACAACGCTGCCGTGTAATCAGGAGATTGCGTGGCGGCGATACTTGGTATCGCAAAGAGCCCGAAATATTGCGCACTGTTGCGCGATCGCCGTCGCGCAACATTCCGACACATATCGGCTTGTCGGGCGCCGCCTCCGGGGTGTTAAATTGCCCGGCGATGGATAACCCGGGTCACATACTGGTCGTCGACGACGATGCCGAGATCCGCAACCTGATTGCCGAGTACCTGAGGCAAAACGGCTATCAGGTGAGCCTGGCGCGCGACGGTGCGGAAATGCGCGGTGCGCTGTCGACCGCGCCCCCCGATCTCGTCGTACTCGATCTGATGCTTCCCGGCGAGGACGGCCTGTCGCTGTGCCGCGACTTGCGCGCGAAATCGAATCTTCCGGTAATCATGCTCACCGCGCGGCGCGAGGAAATCGACCGCATCATAGGCATCGAGATGGGCGCCGACGATTACCTGGGAAAACCGTTCAATCCACGCGAACTTCTCGCGCGCATCAAGAGCGTCCTGCGGCGCTCGGTCGCGTCGCCGGCGCAGCAGAGCAGTGCCAGGCACCTGCGTTTCGCGGGCTGGACCCTCGATTGCACGGCGCGGCACTTGATCGATCCGCAAGGCGTGGTGGTACCGCTGAGCGGCGCCCAGTACCGGTTGCTTGCGACATTCCTCCAGCGCCCCAATCGGGTGCTCGATCGCGACCAGCTCGTCGACCTCACGCTTGGCCGCGAGGCGACGCCCTTCGATCGCAGCATCGACGTGCAGGTGAGCCGGCTGCGACAACTTCTGCGCGACAACGGCCGCGAACCGAATATCATCAAGACCGTGCGCAACGGCGGCTACGTGCTCGCCGCGCCGGTCGAGCGAATCGATCAATGAGATGGTTTCCGCGCTCGCTGTTCGGGCGCACCCTGCTCGTACTGGCGGTGGGACTGGTGTTCGCGGAACTCGCCAGCCAGGTGGTCAATTTCTTCGACCGCGGCAGCGGCGTGTACCGGCTCGGCGCGCAACAGACGGCGCTGAGAATCGCCCAGTCGGCCCGGATCCTGAACCGCCTTGCTCCCGGTGAGCGCTCGCCGATCATCGAGGAGATGAACGGACCGACATTCAGCGTTGTCCTGAGCGCCGCGCCGGTCGAGATCGGGGCGGGTTTCGCCGAACACGATCGCTATGAACGCGCGCTGGTGGCACTGATCAAGTATTACCTTCGCGCCGAATGGCGCACCTCTGTTCAAATCACCAGCCTGGGCCGATCCCGCCGACCGGCAAATTACGAGGCGATCGATACCCGTCCCATCGAGCAGTGGATCGCCCGATATTTCTACTTCGTGCTGCCCGGTACCTACTCGATCGTGACGCAGATCAAGCTCGAGGACGGCACGACAGCGGTGTTCTATGCACGCATTCCGCAGGAGCCCCTCAGCCGGCTCGAGTCGCTGCTGCCGAGGCTCTTTCTCACCCTCGCCATCTTCATGCTGCTCGGCGCGGTGGCGGTGCGCGCGATTACGCGATCGCTCGAACGGCTGGCGCACGCCGCCGAGCAAGTCGGTGCCGATCCCGAGGGCTCGCCGCTGCCGGAGGACGGACCGCGCGAGGTACGCAGCGTGATTCACGCCTTCAACCGCATGCGCCAGGACCTGCGCGGCTACGTGCTGGAACGCGCCAGGATATTCGGCGCCATCTCGCATGACCTGCAGACGCCGATCACGCGATTGCGCCTCAGGGCCGAAATGATCGAGGACGCAGCGACCCGTGCGAAGTTCCTGCGCGATCTCGATGAGATCGGCGCCATGGCGGGTTCCGCGCTCGAATTCTTCAAGACTCTGGGTAACGAACCGCAACGGTACCCGCTTGACGTGGGGGCGCTGCTTGGAAGCCTGTGCGAGGATTGGTCCGAGACCGGCCACGACGTGACCGTGCAAGGCGTTCCGCGCGGTCCGTACAACTCGCATCCCAGGGCGCTGCGGCGCTGTCTCGACAATCTGGTCGAAAACGCGTTGCGATACGGCGAACGCGCACGGATCACCGTTGCGGATAACGAGTCGGCGCTGCGCATCGCCGTGCACGACGAAGGGCCAGGCATCCCCGAACAGGATCTGGAACGGGTTTTTGAACCGTTCTTCCGCCTCGAACAGTCTCGCAACCGCGACAGCGGCGGAACCGGCCTCGGTCTTTCGATCGCGCGCAACATTGCGCGCTGGCACGGCGGCGACATTCACCTACGTAACAACCCGCATGGGAAGGGGCTGATCGCCGAATTGATCCTGCCCCGCTCGCCGACCCGCGCAATCCGCTAGCGCGCAACGCGCACCGGCATCACGCCCGATTCGCCGCGACCGCGGTTCTGCGTTATCGTCACGGGTTCGGAACAATACCCACGGAACACGCTGCGCCATGAAACGACACAACATCCGCTTTCCGTCGACCGACACCCAGAACCTCGCGCAGGACCAGTCGTATTTCACGCTTGTCGAACCGAACGGCATGCAAACCAACCTGCGCTTTCACGACTACGACGCAATCTACAGCCGCCCGGGTCTGTA
>JAOUFA010000057.1 GCA_029858545.1 Betaproteobacteria bacterium | reverse complement strand
TGTCGTCGAAGACTACGAGGACGAACGGCGTTATGTGCGTTCCGAGATCGCCACCCAGCTCGGAATCCGCAGCAACCTGGGAGTCCTGATCCCGATGTCGAATGGTTTGTTCGGCGGCATCGCGGTTCAGTCCACCCGGCCGCGACACTTCGGCGCCGAGCAGGTGGACTTCCTACAAAGCATCGCCAACACGCTCGCTGCGGCGATCGAGCGCGGCAAGGCCGAAGAGCAGCTCGCGCGCCTCGCGCGCTTCGACTCGGTGACCGGACTGCCCAATCGGATCCTGTTTCGCGATCGTCTCGAACAGGTTCTCGCGCAGGCCAAGCGCAACGACTGGCTGGTCGGCGTGATGTTCGTAGACCTCGACCGCTTCAAGGCCGTCAACGACCGCCTTGGCCACGACTACGGCGATAAACTGCTGGCGCGCAGCGGCGATACGGTCGGACGGCTAAGCGGCGACGAATTCGCGGTGCTGCTGCCGAACCTCTCGCGCGCCGACGACGCGGGCCTGGTCGCGCAGAAGTTGCTCACCGCACTCTCGCAACCGCTAGACCTGGACGGCCACAAGGCCTACGTCACGGCGAGCATCGGCATCGCCATGCGGCCCTCCGATGGCGAAGACGCCGATACGCTGCTGCACAACGCCGACACCGCGATGTACCGTGTCAAGGCTCGTGGCCGCAATGGCTACCAGTACTATATGCCGGAAATGAACGCGCGCGCGCACGAACGCCTCGACCTGGAGACCGACCTGCGCGGCGCCCTGGAGCGCCGCGAATTTACCCTGCGCTATCAGCCCAAGGTGCGCCTGCGCGGCAACCGTCTCTGCGGGTTCGAGGCACTTCTGCGCTGGCAACACGCCTCGCGTGGCCTGGTCGGTCCGAATGAATTCATCTCCCTGCTCGAAGACACCGGCCTGATCGTGCCGGTCGGCGAGTGGGTGTTGCGCGAGGTCTGCCGCCAGATCACGGTCTGGCAGCGTGCCGGTCTCGAGGTGGTGCCGATCTCGGTCAACCTGTCGGCGCGCCAGTTCCAGTACGGCAATCTCGAGGAAACCGTAATGCGATTGCTCACCGAGGCGGGTGTCGCGCCGCGATTACTCGAAATCGAGATCACCGAGTCGTTGCTGATGCACGACGGCGACGCGGCGGCGCACTGCCTGCACGCACTAAAGGAATTCGGCGTCGGCGTGCACGTCGACGACTTCGGCACCGGCTATTCGAGTCTGAGCTACCTGCAGCGCTTTCCGCTCGACGCGCTCAAGATCGATCGCAGCTTCATTTATAACGTCGCCGGCGGCGGCGACGACGCCGCGATTACGCGCGCGATCATCAATCTGGCGCACAGCCTGAAGCTCAATGTCATCGCCGAAGGCGTCGAGACGCGCGCACAGCTGGATTTCCTTGCGAAGAACGGCTGCAACGTCGTACAGGGCTACCTGCTCTCCGAGCCCGTTGCGGCCGAGGCCTGCGAAGCGATGCTGCTTGACGGCTCGAGACTCGGGTTGCGCAAGCGGCGCGAACGCGCGCCGCGCGACTAGCTCGCCCTTGCCCACGGCGCACTAGAAACATCGGGCCGGTCTTTGGCCGCTATCCGGGGTATTCTCTCTATTTGCCAGCCGCCCCGCGCACGCGGGAAAATGAAGGCATTTTCGACCCGCCCGCGACAAGCGTCGCTATCCACGGTTCGCTATTTCGGAACTCCAAACCCCACCTTCGATGACAAATTTCTACCGCCGGCTCCCCGGCATGCTGCGCTTCGTTGTCGCAGCGACCGCTTTCAACCTGCTGGTCTTTGCCGCGTTGCGCCTGGCGTTCTGGCTCGCCTTTCGCGCGCAGTCGCCGAGCGCCCCAGCCGAGGACGTCCTGTTCGGTTTCTATCTCGGAATAAAGTTCGATCTACGGCTCGCGCTGCTCCTCGGCCTGCCTCCGCTCATCCTCGGCGCCCTGCCCTGGTTGAGTCCGGTGCGCCACCCGCGCGTGAGCCGGCTGTGGGTGGGCTACTACGTGCTCGCGCAGATCGCGGTGCTGTTCATCTATCTGGTCGATTTTGGCTTCTACGGTTACCTTCACACGCGACTCAATTCGAGCGTTCTGGAGCACATCCGGCCATTTTCCATCGCCGCGACAATGGTGTGGGAGACCTATCCGGTCCTTCCCGGAGTGCTCGGGCTCGGCGCCGCCGGTCTCGCCAGCTGGTTTCTCCTTAGCCAGGGCGCAAGACTCGCGTTCCATCCGCAACCGGTGTCCGCATCGAGCGGCCGCTGGTCGCGCCGCGTCCTGATCGGTGCTGTGCTCGGCGTCTACGCCCTCGGCGTATACGGCAAATGGTCCTGGTTTCCGCTGCGCTGGAGTGACGCGTATTTCTCCACGGATTCGTTCGTTGCCGCGCTCGGCCTCAACCCCGTGCTGTATCTGAGCGACAGTTTCGGTGCCAAGCTGCGCCGCTATGACCTCAGTCGGGTACGCCAGGACTACGATCTCATCGCCGGGCACCTCGAAGTCGTTCAGCGCGACGCGCGGAAACTCTCGTATGTGCGCGAGGTCGCACCGCGCACTCCGGTTGCCACGCCGATGAATCTCGTCGTCATTCATCTCGAATCGTTCGCCGCATTCAAGGTCGGCATATTCGGCAACGGTCTGCATGCCACGCCCAACTTCGACGCGCTTGCGCGCGAGGGAACGCTGTACACCAACTTCTTCGTGCCCGCCGCGCCGACCGCGCGCTCGGTGTTCACCATGATCACGGGCATACCGGACTACGACAGCCTCATCCAGTCGGCTTCGCGCAACCCGCTGCTGGTCGAGCAGCACACGCTGGTCAACGCCCTCGCAGGCTACGAGCGTTTCTACTTTCTAGGTGGAAGCGCCGCCTGGGCGAATATCCGCGGCCTGCTTGCGCACAATATCCGCGGCCTGCAAGTCTTTGAAGAGGGCAGCTACGGCCAGTCGAGCCGCGTCGACACCTGGGGCGTGCCGGATCTCCCGGTGCTCGAAAAGGCTCATGCGGTGTTCAAGGAGCAAAGGAAACCGTTCTTCGCTTTCATCCAGACCTCCGGGAATCACCGCCCTTTCAACCTGCCGACCGAACCCGACCAGCTGCGCGGCTTCGAGTCGATTTCGGTCGATGATCGGCAACTCCTTGCCAATGGCTTCGACAGTCTTGCGGCCCTGAACGGCCTGCGCTACTTCGATCATGCGCTTGGTCACTTCTTCCGCCTCGCCCGGACCGAGCCCTACTTCAGCAATACGCTGTTCGTGATGTACGGCGATCACGGTAACCCGTCCGCGAACGACATTCCCTACGAGCGAATCGGTTTGACCGGCTCGCATGTGCCGATGCTGATCCTCGCACCGGACAGGGTCCCGGGGGGGCGCCGCATCGATCATGCGGCAAGCCTGGTCGATGTACTGCCGACCTCGCTCGGCATCATGGGCGTGCCCTATGTGAACAACGGCTTCGGACGCGACCTGTTCGTGCCGCGCGCAGCGCAGGAACAGTTCGCGCTGTTCCCCGAGGGCCTGGTCGACAACGAGTACGCAATCAAGGATTCGCCCAAGGGCTATCTTCTATACCGCTATCGCTCGGCTGATGCCACACGCAATATCGCCGCCGAGCAACCGCAAAAGCTCGCCGAACTGACCCGACTGCTCGAATCGCTGCGCGAAACTGCGCGCTACCTGCTGTACCACAACCCACCCCGCGCGCATCCCCGCGAACGGGTACCGGTCCAGGCCTCGACCTCGCGATGACGCAACCTGCTGGTGCGGGCCCGGCGTCGCGCGCGGAACGCGGCCTGACGCGGTGGCGCGCCGCGCTGCTCGTCACCGCCACGATGGTCTTTGCGCTTGCCTTCGCGCGCCTCGCCACGCGCGCGCCCGCGCCCGGCTTTCTCGCGGCACCGCCCGCTACGAACCCCGTGCGTTCGGGCGAAGCACCCGATTATCGGATTTACCCCGTTTCGCATGGCCGGACTCCGTTCGCACACAGCGTCGCGGCGGTCGACCTCCCTGGGCACGGCCCGCTCGCATTCTGGTATGCGGGAACCCGTGAGGGAGCAAGCGATTCGGTGATCTACGCCTCGGCATTCGACGCCGCCTCGAATTCCTGGGGCGCCGAGCGGATCGTGGTCGGGCGTGAGGCGCTCGAGCGTGCAGTGCAACGCTCGATCCGCAAGATCGGCAACCCGACCGTGCTGCGCGATGAGGAGGGCCGGCTATGGCTGTTCTTCGTCAGCGCCTCGGTCGGCGGCTGGGCAGGCAGCGCGATCAACCTGACGCGCTCCGGCGATGGGGGGCAACACTGGGAAGCTCCGCGCCGCCTGATCACCTCGCCGTTTCTCAACCTCAGCACCCTCGTAAAGGGGGCGCCGGTTCTCTATGTGGACGGCAGTATCGGCCTGCCTGTGTACCATGAATTCATCGGCAAGTTCGGCGAGTTGCTGCGTGTCTCGCGTGACGGCCGGGTACTCGCCAAGCGGCGACTCGACTGGGGCAAGGCTTCCCTGCAACCGGTCGTGCTGCCGCGATCGGAAACCGAGGCGGTCGCCTTCATGCGCTATGCGGGCAAGCCTCCCGGCCGCGTTCTTGTGCTGCGCACCGCCGATGCCGGGCATACCTGGAGCGAGCCGGCAAGAAGCGCGCTACCCAATCCGAATTCCGGCATCGACGCATTGCGCCTTGACGATGGCGGACTGCTGCTTGCGTTCAACAATCGCGAGGCAAGTCGCGACAATCTCTCGCTTGCCCATTCGCGCGACGAAGGGAACTCCTGGCGTGTAATCCACGCGGTGGAAGACGTACCGGCCAATACCTCCGCGAATCCGGTCGAATTCTCCTACCCCTGGCTGCTGCGCACCGAAGATCGCGCGATCCACCTTCTGTACACCGTCGACAAGAAAAGCATCCGTCACCTGCGCTTCAACCGCGCCTGGCTGAGGGAGCGTCTGCGATGACGCTCCAGTCGGCCCTCGCGCTTGCCGGCCACGCGGCGCTCGTCGCTTGCATCGCGTCCCCCCTGTTCCGGCGGTTTCCCGCGGGTTCGCGCGCGGCGCTGCTTGCCGTCGTCATGGCGCTCGTCCTCGCGCCGCTGGGGAAACTCCCGGCGGCCGCGTACCTGCGCGGCGCATTGGGCGACCTGAGCGTGACCAGCCTCGTCTTGCTCGCCGCCGCATTGCTGTCGAGCGTCATCCCGCGCGACTTCATCGGCGAGTCCACGCGCCGATCACTGTTTCCCGCGGTGACCGCCACGGCAATCGCTTTCTACCCCTTTGCGCTGGGCTTCACCGGATTTGATCCGTACGACGCCGGATACGGCTCGCACTTCATGCTCGGGATACTTGCCGCACTCACCTTCGTCGCATGGTTCGTGCGGCACCATGCTATCGTCGTGATCATCGCCACCGCGCTCGCCGCGCAGCTTGCCGGAGCGCTCGAATCGACCAATCTCTGGGACTACCTGCTCGACCCCCTGCTCGCGGTCTACGCGACGATCTGGTGCGCGAGAAGAATAAGAAGGCGCCTGGCGGGGTACCCCCTGCCGCCGACCTGCTGAGATTGCGCGCGTTTACAGAACCAGCACCACCAGCACGATCACCAGCAGCAGCAGCACGAATTCCGTTTTCGTCAGACGCGCACCGGCGGGCAGCTGGTCGAGCTTGCCGGCCAGCGCCCCCACCTCGGCTTCAGTGAGTGCCGCGACACGCTCCCGGGCAAGCTGCGCGTCGACACCCCGTGCGATCAGCCCCGCCTCCACTTCGATGCGCTCGCCCCCCTGCCGCGCATGATCGCGCACCGCACCGGCTCCCGGTTGTGCCGTCAGGTCCTCGGTGGAAATCATTTCCGCGCGCAATTGCTGCACCGGCAGCAGCAAAGCGGCGCCAAGCGCCACCGCGTTCAATACCCTCGTGTTGCGAGAATTCATATTCCGGTCTCCTCTGTCGTGTGAATTTGGAACGACTATCCGGCGGGCGTCGAGTGCTCAGCGACGCTTCTTGATTCGCACCACGTCCCCCGGATTGATCAGATTTGGGTTGTGAATCGCGCTGTTGCGCGCCAGTTCCGGATAGCGAAAGGGGTTACCCAGGTACTTCGCCGCGATGTCCCACAGCGTATCGCCGCGCCGCACGAGATGCACGATCTCGTCGGGCGATCCCGGCGTCATCGACAAAGGCTTGCCGCCCGTTTCCTGATGACCACGCTCGACCCGCATTTCGAAATTCTTTCCCTTGATTTCTATCTTGTCGCTCGCCGATTCCCGCGCCATGACCGGTTCCGTCGGCGGAGGCGGGACCGCGTCCTTCAACGGGGCTGGTGTGCTCCCTCCGGCTTGCGGAGGCGTAGCGTCGGGCTTTGCCAGCCACCATCCGCCCGCGAGAAACAGCCCACCCAGCAGCAGCACGAGAATGCCCCGCCAGGGCCGCCGCGTGGATATCACCACTCGATTCCCGGAGACCGTCGCGTAGCCACGCGTACCCCCGCCCCGCACATCCTCCTCTTGCCGGCGCAGACCGCCCCGTTCTCCGGAAAATACCGGACTGGCGGTGACACCGACCCGCCGCCTTTCGTCCGCGCGCGGCGCATCCTGATCTGCGCGCTTGGGCGGCGCCCATTGCAAATGCGAATCCGCGTCACCCCGATCCGCTGGCCATGCATCGGCCGGTTCCACCGGCTCGCCCGCCTCTCTCCCGGGAGCCTGCACGTCGATCGAATCCCGCGCGTCGAACGCGCTCGTTCCTGGCGCCGGCTCCGCTTGCTGCGACAACTGCTCGGACAAATTCGATGTCGCGTGCCCGTTTGAATCTGCGGTCTCGGCAAACGCATCGACGCGCGCGGAATTCGCCTGGAATTCTTCTGCTCTGCCTTGCTCTCCCGAGCGTTCCGGATCCCGACCTGCCTCGAACACCGAATCCGATTCGCCCCCCGTCCGCGCGCCAGCCTCATCGCCAGGCCCGACGGGTTCGTCTCCCGGCACGGCGAGAATCTCTGCCTCCTGGGCCTCGCGCGCATCCTCAGCGAGCGCCGAGAACTCCGGCGCTTCGAATCCGCCCGGTTCCGCGAACGCGGTATGGCGATGATCGTCAGCAGACTCTGCCTCCTCCTCGTGCACTTCCACATTCCCCGAATCGGTCGCGAACGCCGTCGCCCCCACCGCCGGATCCGAATCCGGTATCGGCCATCCGGTGGACAAGTCGGAACCGGCATCCGTTGCTGACGCCGCCTCGTCGAGGGTACCGGCAGGCGTGAGACGATCTTCCACCACGAGAAGATCTTCCACCTCTTGCACCGCCGGGCGCGCCGGTGCAAGACCCGCCTCGGCGAGCGGATCGAACGCTGCGTCCGTGGCTTCGGACGACTCATCGCCGGACAGAACGCGACTGCCCGCTGCGGCAGCGAAGGTTTGCGCGTCCGGCGCCACGCTTGCCCCGCCTCCGCTCGTCGCCGCGGCGATCGCCCCCGCTGCCAACTCGACCGGCTTCTCGATCAAGCTTGCGCTTCGGACCTCGGCGGCATGAACGCCGATCGACTCCGCTGCGGATCGTTCGCGCGCACCGGCAGGCAGTTCACCCGCATCGACCCGGGCACCGGAACCGGCCGCCGGGGGCTGCGCCGCCGTCACGGATGCCTGACCCCGGTCCCTATCCGCCTTCTCAGCGGCGGGCGCCATTCCGACGGCCAACGGCTGCGCGTGGGAAGGAGCGTGCGACTCCTGAGCCTCCGGAGCCCCCTGCACCAGTTCGGTGAAATGGGAAATGCCGAACAGGCCTAGCAATTTCTCGAAATTCGTCAGGAACGCGATATGCGGCCCCTGCATCACGTAGCCGTCCATCCATTCCTTGAGCGCACGACGATCGGCGACCTGAGGCCGAATCGTGTTGCCCGGGACGATATCGCTCACCCGATCGACGCGAAACGCAACCAGGCCGATCGGCAGACCCACCACGACCGACAGATTCTTTTGCTCGGCAATGCCCTGCTCGCCGTCGAGGACCCTGCTCAGGTCGCACACCACCGCGATGCGCTCGCGAAACAGAACGGTCCCGGTTACCCCTTTGGGCGCGAACGGCAAAGCGTGGATTTCGCTCAGTTCGACGATCGCCTGAACTTCGTCGACCGGCGCGCAAAAACGCGCCTCCCCAACCTCGAAGAAGAGATAGTTGCTACGGATTGCAAGTTCGGGACCCGTCGTCATCTTGCGCAACAGATTGAGGCATCACGCAATGCCGGTCAACTGTCCGATGCGACACAATGCGCACAATGCATGTCGCGATGCGGCGACAATCTGTAATTTTCCCGACATCTCCGCGCGAGCGCGAGAATTTCAAGTACCGGCCGGCATTCCCTGTCCGAGTACTCCGCGCAACTCAGCGAGTCGATAGGGCTTGCTGACGAAAGCGTCCATGCCCGCAGCGAAACACCGGTCGCGATCCTCCGGCATCGTACTCGCCGTCAGCGCAATGATCCGGCTGCGCCGGCCGAGTTGCTTCTCCATCTCGCGAATCTTGCGCGCCGTTTCGTATCCGTCCATGCCAGGCATCACACAGTCCATGAGAATGACGTCGTAATGCGCCTTCTGCACCGCTCTCAAAGCCTGCTCGCCACTCTCGGCCACCTCCGATTTCTCCACCAGCAGTCTGAGCAGCGCCGTCGCAAGCACGACATTGACCGGCTCATCCTCGACCAGCAGAACCCGGATCGGTAGCTTGATCTGGGAGGAAATGTCTTCCGCCAGCGCATGCACCCTGCCTTCTTCGCGACCCGCCACCTGTTCGAAGTTCGCCGTGAAAAAGAACGTCGTGCCGCGCCCCGCTTCGCTCTGCAAGGAAATGCTCCCCCCCATCAAACGCACCAGTTCGCGCGACACCGCGAGCCCCAGACCGGTTCCGCCGAAGCGGCGAACCAGGGCGCTCTCTGCCTGAAAGAAAGGCTCGAACACCTGCTCCGCTACCGCCTTATCCATGCCGATGCCGGTATCGCTCACGGAAAATTTGAGCGTCACCCAGCCAGGGGCAGCCTGCTTGTCATCCACATCGACTGCGAGACCGATTCGGCCCGAGGCGGTGAATTTGATCGCGTTATCGCACAGGTTGCGCAGAATCTGCCGAAGCCGGCGCTCGTCGCCCCGCACGCGCACCGGCACCGCGTCGGAAACCAAGATGGAAAACTGAAGTCCCTTTGCGCTCGCCTCGCCGCCCACCTGCCGGGATACGACATCGATGGTGCGCCGCAAATCGAAGGCGCCGCTCTCCAGGCTCAGCCGGCCGGCCTCGACCTCGGACAGGTCAAGCAACTGACCAATCAGCGCCAGCAGCGCGTCGCCCGAGCGCTCGATCATATCCACGCCCTCGCGCTGCTCCGTATCGAGCTGTGAGGACTTGAGCAACTGCGACATGCCAAGCACGATCGTAAGCGGCGTGCGCAACTCATGGCTTACACGCGCAAGAAATTCGGATTTGGCATGCGCGGCGGCATTCGCCAGATCCCTGGTCCGCTGCAATTCGTGCACAAAGCGCTCGCGCTGGAACCGTGAAACGAGCAGCGCCTGCGTCGCCGCCTGGGCACGAAAGCTCACCGCCGAAATCAGTCCCACGTAGGCCAGGCAGAGCACACCGAGTTGCAGCGCCAGCGGTACGTCCGAGAAGAACAACAGGTAGAACGCCATCGGACCCAGCATGGCGGCCACGAATGCAATGATCGCCGCCGCGAAATGGCGCAGCGAAACCACGGCGACCACCGGGATAGCGATGAGGTACACCTCGCCAACGAATCGCAGCAAGTCGTTCCCCTGCAACATCATACTGACGGGAAAGGACCAACTCAGGCCCGCTGCCGCCGACAGTGTCGCAAAACCAATCGCCCAAGCCCGTGCACGGTCGGCCTTGAGAGGGTCGGCGTCATACCGGCGCACCGACAGCAGGCGCACTGCCCCGATGCAGAGATGAATCAACAGCCACACCAGCGCCCAGGTCGCCGAGACCGCAGCCCAAAGCAGCCACGCCGCCAGCAGTCCCGCGAGGGTATGCGCCAACACGAGTTGCGGGACGCTCCGGCGCGTTCCGAGAACCCTTTGGTGGAAGACCCAGGCTTCCATAGACGCCGCGGCGGCAGGCGGCCTCCCCTGCTCGTCGCCGTCGACCGCGTCAGTGAAATCCTGATCGCCCCCCCGCGGCTGGGTGCCCTCCTGCGTCATGTTCCGATCCCGATCTCTCTCACCCTGCTAAAGGGCGCGCATGGACGAAAATCTACCGGCCTCAATGACTTATCGCGTTCTCTTATACACGATCCAACTGAAACGGTCTCGTGCCGATTTTGTAAATTCTTGTAAAGTCGCGCGTCTCATCGATCGAACTGCCGCAATACGCTCGAAAGCGATGGGAAGTGCCCCGGCGATTCAGCGCGCGCTGCCATCGCGCACAGGTGGTGCGACTTTCATGACCTCCTCGATGGTAGTCAATCCGGAGGCGACTTTCATTGCACCACTGATGCGAAGCGGCTTCATCCCCTCCTTGAACGCTTCTTCGCGCACCGCGGCGATCTCCGCCCCCCGACCGATCAATTCCTTGATGCGCGCGGTGCAGACCAGTGTTTCGTAGATTCCCACGCGCCCCATGAACCCGGTCATGCGGCACTCCATGCATCCAACCGCCTTGTAGACCGCCGCCGGCCGCTTGGCCTTCCAGGGTGCGACCAGCGCATCCCAGGCCGCCTCGTCCTCGCTCCGGTCAAGCTCGACTTTCGCCTTGCAATGCGGGCACAGGGTGCGCACCAGGCGCTGCGCCATCACGCCGTTCAGCGTCGCCACCAGCAAATAGGGCGGAACCCCCAGTTCGAGCAAGCGCGCGACCGACAGCGGCGCATCGTTGGTATGCAGGGTGGAGAGCACCAGGTGGCCGGTCAAAGCGGACTGCACCGCCATCTCGGCGGTCTCCAGATCGCGCACTTCGCCCACCATGATGATGTCGGGGTCCTGGCGCATCAGCGCGCGAACCCCCTCGGCAAATCCCAGGTCGATCGATGTCTGCACCTGCATCTGGTTGAATGCGGGTTCGACCATCTCGATCGGATCCTCGATAGTGCAGACGTTCACCTCGATCGTCGCCAGCTGCTTCAGAGTGGAGTAGAGCGTGGTGGTTTTACCTGATCCGGTCGGACCGGTGACCAGCACAATGCCGTTGGGCCGCTCGGTCATCTCCTTCCAGCGCTGATGGTCCTCGTCCGAGAAACCGAGCTCGCGGAAATCGCGGATCAGCACTTCGGGATCGAAAATTCGCATCACCAGCTTTTCACCGAACGCGGTCGGCAGCGTCGACAGGCGCAACTCGACCTCGCTACCGTCGAGCGTACGGGTCTTGACGCGCCCGTCCTGCGGGCGGCGCTTCTCCACCACGTCCATGCGTCCCAGGATCTTGATCCGGCTGGTCATGCCGTTCAGCACGCCCGCAGGAATCTGATAGACCTGGTGCAGTACCCCGTCGATGCGAAACCGCACGATACCCGTCTCGCGACGCGGCTCGATATGAATGTCGCTCGCGCGCTGTTCGAAGGCATACTGCAACAACCAGTCCACGATGCGTACGATATGCGCGTCGTTGGCGTCGAACTGCTTGTTGGCCTGTCCGAGTTCGACCAGCTGCTCGAAGTTGGAGATCCCCGTCGACCCGGAGCCGCTGCGCGCCGCCCCCTTCACCGACTTGGCAAGGTTGTAGAACTCGACCTGATAGCGTTCGATATCCTGCGGGTTCGAGATCACGCACCGGATCCCGAGCTTGAGAATGCCCTTCAACTCGCGTTCCCACTCCCTGAGGAAGGGTTCGGCGGTGGCAATCACCACTTCCTTGCTGTTCACGCCGACGGGCAACACGCGAAAACGGGTCGCATAGGCCGACGACATGACCTCGGTAACCCCCGCGAAGTCGATCTTGAGCGGATCGATATGCAGGTAGTCCATGCCGACGCGTTTGGCGAGCCATTCCGTGAGCGGCTCCAGGCTGAGCGGCCGATGCGGGGGGCGCGCGGACTTCCAGTTCTGATCGCCGACGATCACAAGCGGATGCTGGTTGCCGCGAAAGAAACGCCGCTCCTTCTTGAACAGCTCGGCCGTCGCGACATCGACCAGCCCATCTTCAATGAGCCAATCGACGATCTCGGAGATGGTAAGCCGATGCTCGGCGGGCTGGGGTTTCGCTGCTGCCATTTTGAAAGAACCGCGAAATTCGGGGAAGATTCCGGTTACGTGCGATTATGCCCCGCCACCCTCGGCACTACAATTTACGGAATGGACACGACCCGATGACACACGGCCATCGACGCCGCACACATCTCGCCTCCGACGCAAGCCTGCGCGAGGTGTGGGCCTGGAGTATGTACGACTTCGCCAATTCGGGCTACACGACGGTGGTGATCACCGCGGTGTTCGGCGCCTATTTCGTCGGCGTGGTGGCGGGCAATGCGCCCTGGGCAACGCTCGCCTGGACCGCCGCGCTTTCGCTCTCCTACGCGGCGATCGTGATCACCGGACCGCTGGTGGGAGCCTGGGCCGATGCGCATGCCGCGAAGAAGCTCCTGCTGTTCCTCTCGACGGCGGGCTGCGTTGCATTCACCGCATTGCTGTGGTTCGCCGCGCCCGGCGCGACGCTCCTTGCGCTCTTGCTGGTTGCGATCTCGAATTATTTCTTCGGTACCGGCGAGAACCTGATCGCCGCATTCCTGCCGGAACTCGCCGACTCGCAGGCGATGGGCCGGGTTTCGGGCTGGGGCTGGAGTTTCGGTTACCTTGGGGGCCTCGTTTCGCTGGGTCTGTGTCTCGCCTACATCACCTGGGCGCGCGAGGCGGGCCACTCTGCGGCTCAATTCGTCCCCGCGACGATGCTGATCACCGCGGCCTTGTTCGCGGTCGCCGCCGCACCGACCTTCGTCTTCCTGCGTGAGCGCGCGCGGCCACAACCGCGCACCGAGCGCGCCTGGGCGCGCCTGCTCGAGACCCTGCGCCACGCCGGCGAATATCGCGACCTGCGTCGCTTTCTTCTTTGCCTGCTGTTCTACCAGGCGGGCATCCAGGCGGTCATCGCGCTCGCCGCGATCTACGCCGAGCAGGCGATGAAATTCACCACGCAGCAAACAATCGTGTTGATCCTGGTGGTGAACCTCACCGCGGCGCTCGGCGCGTTCGTGTTTGGCTACGTGCAGGACCGCATCGGCCATATGCGCGCGGTCGCCGCGACACTCGTGGGCTGGATCGTGATGGTCGCCCTTGCCGGACTCGCGGAAGGTTCGGCGACATTCTGGGTCGCCGCCAATCTCGCCGGGCTTTGCATGGGATCGTCGCAGGCCGCCGGACGCGCGATCGTCGGCTATCTCGCCCCGCCC
>JAOUFA010000447.1 GCA_029858545.1 Betaproteobacteria bacterium | reverse complement strand
AACTGATGTCGGAAAAATCTTCGCGCGCGACGATCTCGAAGCTGGAGTCGGTGGTTGCTTCGGCCATACGCTTTCTCGCGCTCGCTCGCCCTTGCGTGGAACATCGCCGGGAACACCCCCGGCATCGCGTCGTCGGTGTCTGGCCGTTACGCTAACGGCTGGAGAAGGGGTTTACTTGATTTGGGACAATGTTGAGGTGCATGTTCACGTTGTTGCGATGCAGCGAATAGCTGGTGAAATACGCTGTGCGATTCGAATTGAGCCAGATCAATCCTTCGTCCCCTTTCGCGCGGAGAGGCGTAGCATCGGAGCGTCATAGCTCCCGAGAGGAGGCCATGTGATGGAACTCGACGACTATCTGCGCGACAAGGCAGTCGACTACCGGATACAGGCGCAAAGCACGCCTGAGGAAGAGGCCAAAGAGGAGTTGCTTGAACTGGCGGTCGTCTGCGAAGAAATTGCCAACAGCATCGAGGATCGCCTCACCGGCGGTTGACCTTACACCACGCGTACCACCGCCGACATCCCACTCGCCTGATGCTCCAGCACATGGCAGTGGAGCATCCAGTCGCCGGGGTTGTCGGCGACGAGCGCAATCTGCGCGCGACTATCCGGTTCCAGCAGTACAGTGTCGGCAAAATGCGGCCGCATGATCGGCTGGCCGTCGCGCGTCAGGACGAGAAACGCGTGGCCGTGCAGGTGGATCGGGTGATGCCATGAAGTCTGGTTCACCAGTTCGATCAGGTAGGAGCCGCCGCGCGCGAGTGTAAGCAGCGGCGCGTGAAGGTGGTCGCGCTCGTGCACCGGATTGCCGTCGATCGTCCAGTACACGCCGCGATGCTCGCGCTGGCTCGGCATCGCGCCCATCATGCCGCCGCCGAACACGATGCGCCGGCGTTCGGCGCGAACAAGATCGGGTTGTGCGAGCGGATTGGGCGCGAGCTCGGCAAGCGGCGCGCCGGCGCGGCCCGACGTCGCGCGTTCGGCGCCGTAGCGCAGATCGAGCAGGCGATAGGGACGGCGAGAATAGAAATCGTCCAGCACGCGATGGATCGCGCCGGGCGCGCCGCTGCAATCGAGCAGAAGGTCGGCGCGCATGCCGGGGCCGAGGATCACCTGATTATTCGCCGGCCCATGCGCTTCGACAGGATGGCCGTCGAGCGCGATCACGCGCGGCGCATGGCCTTCGAAACGCAGGCCGTAGATGCGCGCGTTCGAGGCATTGATGAGGCGCAGACGCAGGCGCTCCCCGGCGCGCACTTCGAAGGTCTCCCGGATCGCGCCGTTCACCGTCACCGTGTTGCCGATCCGGCCGGCGTGGCTCGCGTCCATCGGCGACTCGAAGTCGGCGGTGATGCGCGCCGCACGATCGAGCCGCCAGTCGCTGAGCACCCAGCTTAGGTCGCGATCGACGGGAAACGGCGTAGGCTCCTCGACGATCAGCGCGCCGGACAGGCCGCGCCCCAACTGCTCGGCCGTGCCGAGGTGTGGGTGATACCAGTAGGTCCCGGCATCGGGAAGATCGAACTCGTAGACGAAACGCCCGCCCCGCGCGGCGATCGGCGCCTGGGTAAGATGCGGCACGCCATCCATCGCGTTCGGCAATCGCAGGCCGTGCCAGTGCACCGTCGTCCCGACCGCAAGCAGGTTCTCGACTTCGATGCGCAGGCGCTCGCCCTGCCGGTAGCGCAACTCGGGACCGGGCACCGCGCCGTCGTAGCCCCAGACCTCGGTGCGTGGATTGCCCGCGCCGACCAGCGACGCCTGCGCGACGCGCACGCTCAGTCGGCGCGCGGCGGCCGCCTGCGCCGCATGCGCCAACCATGGCGAGAGCGCGAGCGCGATCGAGCCTTTCAGGAAACCGCGTCGGCGATCGCCGAAGTCCGGAATGGAAAACATGGTGCGAAGTTACTCTAGCTTGCGCGGTCGCGAAAGGGCACCGCAAGATTCCCGAACGCCGGGCGCCTAGAACAGCGAGGGCCCGGATGGCAGGTAGCGGTCGAGCTCACCGAATGCTGCGCTGGTCATGAAGTGATTGTGATAGACGAGTCGCAGGCCGGCGTCGAGCGCGAATTTCAGCGCCGCGTGATTGATGCCGGGCACGGCAAGGCTCACGGGCAACTCCGGTGCGCCGGCCACCAAGCAGGCCGCGCCAAGTAGTGGCGCGGCGGCCTCAGACACGACCCATGCCGCCGGGCCCACGCTTCCGCCACCGGCGTAGAAATAGCCTACCGGCTCGCCATCGCGCTCGACCTGGCAGCCTCGCAAACGACTCACTTCGGTGTGAAAGACGTGCTCCAGCGGACGATAGACGCCAAAGACCCGGCGTTCGATACGTTCGGCGATTTGCCTCTCCAGCGGCGAGACGCGCAGCGGCCCGCCAAGCGCGGCACGCGCGGGGACGCCGGAAAAGGCGTAGATCGTCCAGCCGGGCAGCATGCCGATCTTCAGGTACGAAACCATCGCTGCGGGATTCGACGACGACCAGGTGTAGAAGGTCTTCGCACCACGGGCACGCCCCGCATCGTGCACAGCGCGCAGCAAACGCATGCCGACCTGCCGCCCGGCATCCGCCTTGCGCGCCCAGAACGCGTTCAGATACCACAGCTGCTCGCGCAGCGTGGCGCCGGCGATCGCGAGCAGGCGACCTTCGGCTTCGGCAACCCTAAAGTCGCCAGTGGCGAGGACGTGCTCATAGATGGCGAGCATTTCCTCTCGCGGGCGGTCAACGTGTTCGAGAAACACGTCCACCATTTCGGGCAGGTCTGCAGCCCTGGCGGGCCGACAGGTGATGTTCATGGCGCCTTCCCGTGCGGCGACATTGGGTCGAATACCGCCTAGGCGCGCCCCGAGCGCCGCCGGCCGATCAGTTTGAGCATCGTTTCGAGCGTAATCGAACGAAAGGTCGCCTTGGCGATCTCGTCGATTTCCTCAAGTACCACGCCAAGCGCCTGTTCGACCTCGTGCGGCGCCGCCCCCGCCACCACGGATTTGCGACTGACGCGTTTGCGCGCACGGCGCGGCACCGGACTCGGCGGCGCGCTGATGTCCTCGAACAGCTCGATCACATCCATCAACGTGAGGCGCCGCGCGTTGCCGGCGAAGCGGTAGCCGCCGCCGACACCGCGTACCGCGCCGAGCAGGTGGGCGC
>JAOUFA010000446.1 GCA_029858545.1 Betaproteobacteria bacterium | reverse complement strand
AGCGGACCGAGCAGGCGAGGCTCGAGGCGCGCGGTGCGGCACGTCAATACGAGATGATCACCGAGACTTTTCCGGTCACGCAAACCTCGACCGAAAACCTCAAAGTCACGGTCGCCGGATTCCGCAGGATCGCGGCGCAATCGGGTTCGCCCGAGCCGGTGCTCGCGTCTTTGTCGCGCGTGCTCGATCAATTTCCAAAGATCCAGATCGATACCCTGACCTGGAATGCGGCACACGCCGATGCGGCACCCCGCGAGGCGCAGGCCGGCGCCGAAACCAAGGCGGGGGCGCAGAAGGAGTCGGCCGAGAACCTGGAGATCGCGGGTCGCCTCGCCGCGCAGCAACGCGGCGACTATCGGGCGATCGTCGCCGAAGTCGAGCGCTTCACGCAGGCGCTGCGCGGCATCCAGGGCTGGAGGCTCGGCAAAGTCCGGCTGCCTTTCGATGTTACCCCCGAAGGGGTGCTGACCGGCGATATGCGCACCGGCAGCACCGAGCGCGAGGAAACCCGTTTCAGCGTGCAACTTACCCGGGTCACGCCATGAGCCGGACCAACGGCCGGCGCAAACTCGCGCTCCCCGCACTGGCTTGCGCGCTGCTCTGGATCGCGGGCGCGCTGCTGGTGTGGAGCGCCACCCAGGCGCTCGTCGATGCGCGGCGCGACCTGTCGGCGGCACGCGCCGACCTCAGAACGCAGCGCGCGCGTCTCGCGAGCATCGCCGAGGAGGAGCGCGAAGTGAAGGAAAAACTGACGGTGTATCGTGCGCTGCTCGCCACCCGCGTGATCGGCGCGGAGCGCAGGCTGGACTGGGCCGACGCCATCACGCGAATCCGCGCCGAAAGGGATTTGCTCGACGTGCGCTACCGCATCGAGCGCCAGACCTTGCTGCGCTCGGCGGCGGGCAAACCCGCGCCGGTGGATTTTTTCGCGAGCTCGATGCGCGTGCAGCTCGCGCTGTTGCACGAGGAGGATCTGCTGCGTTTTCTGTACGACCTGCGTCAGTCGGGCAACGCCTTTCACGCGGTGCGCAACTGCCAATTGCAGCGCGCCGCGGGGGGCGAGAGCATACGCGGCATCGTGCCGCGCCTGCATGCGGATTGCCGCATCGACCTGATCACCATCATCGACCGCGGAGCGAAGTCGTGAGTCCTGCCGCGCGGTGGCTGTTCGCCCTGCTGCTCACCCTGTCTGCCGCGCCGGCCGGTGCGCAGGAGTTCGGGCGTCTGTTCTTCTCGCCCGCGGAGCGCGCCGCGCTCGATGCGCGGCGCAAGGCGAGGCTGCCCGACAAGCCCGCCGCGAGCCTCGAATCGTCGAGCACGCGCGTCGACGGCTACGTGCTGCGCTCGCGGGGCCGGCCGACGGTGTGGGTCAACGGCCAGGCGCAGGCGGGTGAAGTGCGCCTCGGGCGCGACCCTGCCGCTCCGGGCCGTGTCGCGGTGCCGGGGCCCGAGGGGCGTGGACGCACCGGACTGCGCGTCGGCGAGACCTACGACAGTGCGAGCGGCGAAGTGCGCGATGTGATCGGCACGGGTGAAGTGCGCGTCGAGCGCGGGGAGGCGAGATGAAAAGGCGTCATATCGGCAAGCGCCGTACCGGGCGCGGTTTCGTCGTGCTGGCGCTGGCGGCGATTCTGATACTCGCGGTTGCCTGGGCGCTCTTCTCTGGGTTCGCGACGGGGGGGCGCGTTGCCGAGGATCGCGTGCACAATGCCCAGGTGCTGCAACAGGCGAAACAGGCGCTGATCGGCTGGGCGGCGGTGAATGCGATCGACGCGCAGGAGGGCAATCCCGGACGCGTGCCCTGCCCCGAGGCTGCGGGCTATTTCGGAATCCCGGACCAGGAAGGCAAGGCTGCCGGATCGTGCACACAGCCGAAGATTGGGCGCTTGCCGTGGCGCACGCTCGGGCTGCCCAAGCTGCTCGATGCGTCGGGCGAACCGCTCTGGTACGTCACCTCGCCGGGCTGGGCACTCCCCAATTCGACCGCCACGCTGCAGATCAACTCGAATTCGCCCGGACAATTGACCGTGGATGGACAGTCGAACGCCGCCGTGGCGCTGATCATCGCGCCCGGCGGAGCGCTCAACGTGGCGGCCTCGGCGAACTGCGCGGCGCGCAACCAGTCACGCGGCACGGCGCCGCCCGATTTCCGCGACTACCTGGAATGCGAAAACGCCAGTGCGTCGCCCAACGCGAGTTTCGCGACCGGCGGTTCGGCCGGCTCGTTCAACGACCAGGTGCTCGCGATCAGTGCCGCAGAGATCCTGCCGGGAATCGAGGCGGCGATTGCCAAGCGCATCGAACGCGATCTGGCCGCCGAATTCGCGAAGGCGGCGGATGACATGCCGGGCACTACGCCGAGCAAGCGCTTCTACCCCTTCGCTGCGATTTGGAGCAATCCGGCCGATTTTCCCAACGACCCGGCGCGCTCGCCCTATGTCGGGACGATCGCCGCCACGCAGGGGTTGCTTCCGCTGATGCGCTCGCGCAAGCTTTGCGGAACGCCTGAAACGGTGCCCTGCGCGCCGGGTATTGACACGACGCTCGGCAGCATGGCCTGCGACGCGACGCCGACGGGCGATGCGCATTGCGACGCGGGCACCGCCAATTCGCTCGGCGTGCAATGGAATGTGAGCGGCGGGATCAAGGAAAGCGAACGTGACAACGGCGGACGCAGCTGGAAGGTGGATTGGAAGGACGGCGGCCGGGTGAGGATCGATCTCCTCACCGGCGGTGCGGCGGTGATCGGCCAGGTCAATTGCTCGCCATCGAGCGCTTCTCTCGTCGATTGCCGCGTCCAGTACGGCTATACCTGTAGCGGCAACGCCAGCGCATGTCCTGCGGTTCAACCTTCGCTCACCCTTACCGTTCGCACCACGAACGCGGCGGGCCGGGCGTTTCGTCGCATCAATACGAAAGCAATGGCCGCATTTGGATCGGATGCGCAATTTCAGCCTGGTGGCACAAGCAACGCCGTGACCTGGTCGAGCTTTGTCCCCGGCGCGGCGGACATTACCACCGAGTGGCGGTTGCGCCCATCGAGCAGCCCCTGCAATACCGACACATGTGGATCGGATTACATCCGGATATCGAGCAGCTATCTCGACGACAACGTGATGTTTCAGTCACGGCTGCGCGATGCCCCGGCAGCCGGACAGCGTGAT
>JAOUFA010000445.1 GCA_029858545.1 Betaproteobacteria bacterium | reverse complement strand
TCCGATCCAGTAGTTCGCGTTGTCGCCGCACAGTGCGGCGGCGATCAGCAACGCCATCACCATGCCGATATTCATCCCGCCCGCCGCGGCGAGCGCGCCCACCACAAACAGCAGCGAATCGCCCGGCAGGAAGGGCGTCACCACCAGACCGGTCTCGCAGAACACGATCACGAACAGCAGCGCATAGACCCAGGCGCCGTGCTCGGCGACGAACGTCGCAAGATGCCGGTCGAGGTGAACCGCGAAATCCCAGAGCTGGGCGAAGATAGATACGATGAATTCCATGCATGGATTGTATAATTTTTCACCTTCAAAACCCAATCGACCATGTCGCGCGCGATCCAGATCCTGCCCGAGCTCCTGATCAGCCAGATCGCCGCTGGCGAGGTCGTGGAACGTCCCGCATCGGTGCTGAAGGAGCTGCTCGAGAACAGCCTAGACGCCGACAGCCGCGCATTGACGGTGACGCTCGAAGAAGGCGGCAGCCGACGCGTGCAGATCGATGACGACGGCGCGGGCATTGCGCGCGACGATCTTCCGCTCGCGCTCGCGCGCCACGCGACGAGCAAGATCCATTCTCTCGAGGATCTCGAAGCCGTGGCGACGATGGGCTTTCGCGGCGAGGCGCTCGCCTCGATCGCCTCGGTCGCGCGCCTGACGATCGCCAGCCGCGACGCCGCGTCGCCGCACGGCTACGAGATCCGCGCCGAGGGCGCGTACATCGGCGAAGTCACGCCCACCGCGCGTGCTCCGGGCACCACCATTGCGGTCGCCGACCTGTATTTCAACACTCCGGCACGGCGCAAATTCCTGCGCACCGAGGCGACCGAGTTCGGTCATTGCGAGGCGGTGTTCCGCAGGATCGCGCTGGCGCGGCCCGATATTGGGTTCCTTCTCAAGCACAACGGGCGCGTGAGCCTCGCGCTGCGTCCGCAACCGCTCGGCGATCGCGCCGCCGCGCTGCTCGGGCGGGAATTCCTCGCCGCCAGCCTTCCCGTCGAGGCGCAGGCCGGCGCGCTGCGTCTATGGGGTCTCGCGGGCTCGCCGCAGACCGCGCGCGCGCGCGCCGACACGCAGTATTTCTTCGTCAACGGACGGTTCGTGCGCGACCGGTTGCTCGGACACGCGGTGCGCGAGGCGTATCGCGACATGCTGCACGGCGATCGCCAGCCGGCCTACGTGCTGTTCCTCGAGATCGACCCGCGTGGCGTGGACGTGAACGTGCACCCGGCGAAGACCGAAGTGCGCTTCCGCGATTCGCGCGGCATCCACCAGTTCGTGCTGCATGCCATCGAGCGGGCGCTGTCGCCCGCGGCGGGCGTCGCGCCCGTTTCGTATGCGGGGTTTGCCGAAGCACCCGCGGCAACGACGCTCGCGCCATCGCCCGCGCCCTATTCGTACGCGGCGCGCCCGCTGCACACGCCTCTCGAGGCGGGCGAGCCGGTCGCCGCCTACCAGGCGATCTCCTTCGGAGCGCGCCCCGCTGCGCCAGCGCCGCCATCCGCCGACCTGGCACTCGGCATGGCACTCGGGCAACTGCACGGCGTGTACATCCTCGCGCAGAACCAGGCCGGGCTGGTGCTCGTCGACATGCATGCCGCGCACGAGCGCATCGTCTACGAGAAGCTGAAGACGGTGCTCGACGCGGGACCGATCCAGTCCCAGCAGCTGCTCGTACCCGCGCTGTTTCGTGCCGAAGCGCTCGATGTCGCGACCGCCGAGGAAAGCCGCGAGGCGCTCGGACGTCTGGGCTTCGAAATCTCGGTCGCGGGCCCGAACGAACTCGCGGTGCGCGCCGCCCCGGCGCTGCTCGCGGGCGGCGATCTTCCAGCGCTCGCGCGTGGCGTGCTCGCCGAACTGCGCGAGTTCGGCGCCGAGCGCGTCCTCGCCGCGCGACGCGACGAGTTGCTCGCGGGCATGGCCTGCCACGCCGCGGTGCGTGCGCATCGCACCCTCGCCGTTCCGGAAATGAACGCCTTGCTGCGCGAAATGGAGGCCACCGAGCGCTCGGGCAGCTGCAACCACGGCCGCCCGACCTGGTATCAACTCACGCTCGCCGAACTCGATGCGTTATTCCTGCGCGGGCGCTGAATTCACCGCCTGCCCGGCGTAGCACACGCGGCGGCCCCCTCCCATGTCCGGATTGGTTTGTTGTCTGCTCGGTCCGACGGCGAGCGGCAAATCGCGGCTTGCCCTCGACTGCGCGGGCGGTTTGCCGGTCGAAATCGTGAGCATCGACTCGGCGCAGGTCTACCGCGGCCTGGATATCGGCACCGCCAAACCCTCCCGCGCGGAGCGCGACCGCGTGCCGCACCACCTGATCGATCTGATCGATCCCGACGCCGCCTACTCGGCGGGACAATTCAGGCAAGACGCGCTGCGCGCGATCGAGGAGATTCTCGCGCGCCGCCGAATCCCGCTGCTGGTCGGCGGCACGATGCTCTACTATCGCGCGCTCGCCATGGGACTCGACGTACTGCCGCGCGCCGATCCGGCGCTGCGCGCCGCGATCGACGCCGAGGCCGCGCGGCGTGGCTGGCCCTCGCTGCATGAAGAACTCGGGCGCGTCGACCCGGAGAGCGCGCGGCGGGTCGGCCCGCACGATGCGCAGCGCATCCAGCGCGCCCTCGAGGTCTGGCGCGCGACCGGTCAGCCGCTCTCGCGGCTGCACGGCACCGCGATCGCGCCGCCGCCCTTTGTGCTGAAGACCTTTGCCATCGTTCCGCAGGATCGTGCCTTGCTCCACGAGCGTATCGCGAAGCGATTCGACGCGATGCTCGAGGCGGGGTTGGTCGAAGAACTTGCCGGCTTGCGCGAACGCCACCGGCTCGCCGCCGACATGCCGAGCATGCGCTGCGTCGGCTACCGGCAGGCCTGGGACTACCTGCAGGGCCGCTGCGACCGGGCGACGATGCGCGACAAGGCAATCGCCGCAACGCGCCAACTCGCCAAGCGCCAGTTCACCTGGCTGCGGTCGTTTCGGGGGATAGCGCCGATTGTCCCGGAGCAACCCGCTCCGTTGCTTGAGGCATTGCGCGTTTCAGCAGCGGACAATCGGGAGGACTCGCCGCAAGCTTCTTCGCAATGATTTCCGGGGCGTGCCTGCGCAGATAGTGGGTGATCGTCTCGACGCGGATCTTCACCGATCCGGCGGGTTTCGTCGAATCGAGATCCTGGAAGGAGAAAAACAGCGTTCCC
>JAOUFA010000444.1 GCA_029858545.1 Betaproteobacteria bacterium | reverse complement strand
CCGGCCGCCCTTCTCCCCAGGGCGAAGGCCAGTGCGGCTCATCGGGTTTGGAATGCTTCCACAATACGAAATCCAGGGGGTCCTGCTTGGCGCCGCCGACCTCCACGCGCTCGCCTGCGCGCAAATCGTCCAGCGACTTTCCGGAAAGCTTGCCATAGGCCGGGAAACGCCGAACCGCGAAATTGACATCGCCGTCGGCCGCTCGGTAGGCAAGACCCTTCGCCTCGAGCCGTTCGATCAACTCCAGCATCTGCGTCACATACTCGGTAGCGCGCGGTTCATGGTCGGGCTTTTGCACGCCCAGCGCGGCCGCATCCTCGTCCATGTGACGGATATATCGCGCCGTCAGCGCCGCCGTCGTCTCCCCGATCTCCCTCGCGCGCCGGATGATCTTGTCGTCGATATCCGTGACGTTTCTCACATAGGTAATCCGGTAACCGCGCGCCTTGAGCCAGCGGCATACCACATCGAAAACCACCATCACGCGTGCATGACCCAGATGGCAGTAGTCATAGACGGTCATCCCGCAGACATACATGCGCACCTCCCCCGGGCGGATGGGAACAAACTCCTCTTTCCGTCTCGTGAAAGAGTTGTAGATGGCTAGCATTTCGGCCGTACCGGAGGACTTGCCGAGTCCGTGCGGACCCTCGTTTGGCGCGCCACCAACGCGGCGCAACAGGAGCGCGCTGGTTGTCGTCGGCAGGGGGTTGATCTAGAATGCTTCTTTTTCGTATGCCTTTGAAAAGTATAACACAATGGTCTTTCTGAAGGTCGCCTGCGTCCCCTTGTTGGCGCGCCATGCCTTGCTTGTGTTCGCGCTGCTCTGCACGTCGTCGCTAGTACGAGCCGACGATCTTCGGGAAGCCGATCGCCTGTTGCACAGCGGCCAACACGCGCAAGCGCTCGAACAGATCAACAAGGTACTCGCCGCCAAACCGCGCGACACGCACGCGCGCTTTCTCAAGGGAACCATCCTCGCCGAGCAGGGAAGCAGCAAGGAGGCGGTCGAGATATTTCTCAAGCTTACTCAGGATCACCCCGAACTGCCAGAACCCTATAACAATCTCGCGGTGCTCTACGCCGCGCAAGGTCTGTACGGCAAGGCGCGCGCTGCTCTCGAACAATCGCTACGCACTCACCCGAGCTACGCCACCGCGTACGAAAATCTCAGCGACGTCTACGCCAAGCTCGCCAATCAGGCCTACGATAAGGCGCTGCGGCTTGACTCGGGAACTCCGGCCCCTAAGAACAACAAGCTCGCGCTGCTCCATGACCTCGCCCCGGTCACCGCGCGCGCCGCACGCCCCGTGGCGGTCGTCGCAGCCGCCTTGACGACCAAGGTTGACGCACCGCCGCAAGCCGGCGCTGATGGCGGCGCCGTTCCCCAACAGCGCACCGCAACTTCCCGGCTTCCGCAACAAGACGTTCCGCCCGCAAAACCCATCGCCGCCGAAGTCAAACCCACTATTCCTTTGGCTCCGCCTCCAGCCGAACAATCTCCTCAGGTTGAGGTTCTTGAGACCGTGCGTGCCTGGGCTGCGGCCTGGTCAAAGAAGGACACCAAAGCCTACCTATCCTTCTATGCCGCGGCATTCAAGACTCCGAAAGGTGAATCGCGCGCAAAATGGGAGCAAGTGCGGCGCTCACGCATCTTGGGTCCCCGTTCGATATCGGTAACGGTAGGTTCGCCAAGAATCGAACTACGCAGCGAGACCAGCGCGCGGATTCGGTTTCGTCAAGGCTATCACTCCGATGTATTCAACGGCAACAGCACAAAGACCCTCCTGCTTCTCAAGCACGACGGTCGCTGGCTGATCGCCGAGGAGTCGGTGAACTGATGCGCCTCGCGAAATCACTCGCTCGTTGCGTCCTCGCATTCGCATTCGCCTTGACGAGCGGTAGTGTCGCCGCATCCTCCGCGACGAGTACCGCGCACTCACCCGAAGAAGGTTTGTCAAAGGTGCTCTCTGCGATCGAAGCCAACCGGCTCGATCTTGCATTAACACAGGTTGAAACCCTTCTCGCTAAATACCCCAAGTTCCGCCTCGCCCATCTAATACGCGGCGACTTGCTCGCTGCCCGTGCAAGACCCCTGCTGGCCTTCGGTGACGTATCCAAATCGGTCCCGCATGACCAAGTAGAGGAATTACGAGCCGAGGCGCTCGCGCGACTAAAGGCGATGCGTGAACGCCCGCCCGTGCAACGCGTGCCGCGTCTCATCCTTCAACTGCATTCTGAACAGAAATACGCCCTGCTCATCGATTCCGGGAAGTCACGGCTCTACGTGTTCGCCAATGTCGCGGGACGACCGACCCTCATCGCCGACTACTACGTCACTCTCGGCAAGCGCGGCGTGGAAAAGATTCGCGAAGGCGATCAAAAGACACCGCTGGGTGTCTATCACGTTACTGGCAACCTGCCACGCCAGAAACTTCCGGATTTCTATGGTTCCGGTGCCTTTCCGATCAATTACCCCAACGATTGGGACCGGCGTCTCGGGCGCAATGGCTCCGGCATCTGGTTGCACGGCACGCCTTCGGATACCTACAGCCGCCCACCTCGAGCAAGCGATGGCTGCATCGTCTTGTCGAACCCTGATCTGGAGTCAGTAGGCCGCTATGTGCAAATTGGCCTCACACCGGTGATCATCGCCGAAGAAATCGAATGGACCGACGCCGCTGCAATCGAAGCGGATCGGAGCTCGCTGGCCGCCGCGATGGAGTCCTGGCGCGCCGCCTGGGAGAGTCGCGACACCGACCGCTACCTGCAGCACTATTCATCGCGATTTCATTCCGCCGAGCAGGATCTGGCCACTTGGGCTACTCACAAGCGGAAGGTCAATGCAGCAAAAACCTGGGTAAAGGTCGCGGTATCACGCGTCGCAATGGTCCGCTACCCGGGCGAGCAGGATTTCGTCGTGGTGACTTTCGACCAGGAATACCAATCCAGCAATCTTGCAAATACTATGCGCAAACGCCAGTATTGGATAAAGGATAATGGCCGCTGGCGAATTCTCTACGAGGGCAGTGCATGACACATGAGCGGGCGTCCCGCCCTCGGCATCACAGCCCGCACCATCGCTCCATTGGTGTCTCTGAGCACCGTTATTCAACCTCCCGAAACATCGCTTCTCAACCCTGATGGCGCCCCAATGAAACTACCCAAACTCTGGAAATCCCTGCTTATTCTGTCCGCTGCCACCGGCGCCTCCGGCG
>JAOUFA010000443.1 GCA_029858545.1 Betaproteobacteria bacterium | reverse complement strand
CGTACACCCCGGCAAGCGGCGCACGCCGCCGCAGCACGATGTTGGCGGTGGGAAAACCCAGCTCGCGTCCCAGCTTCCTGCCGTGCGCGACGCGGCCCGACACTTCATAGGGCCTGCCGAGCAGGCGCCCGGCGAGCGCGAAATCCGCGCTCTCGAGGGCTTGCCGAACCGCGGAACTGGAGATCCGCTCGCTCCGGTCGAGCACGTCGGGCATCGCCTCGAGTTCGAACCCGTCGCGCGCGGCCGCCTTCTCGATCGTCGCAAAATCTCCCGTGCGCCGCACACCGAAACGAAAATCCCTGCCGACCAGCAGCCAGCGCGCGCCCAGGCCGCGCAGCAGCATGTCCCCGATGAAACGCTCGGGCGCGAGCGACGCGAAGCCCGCATCGAAGCGCGCCACGTGCACGCGATCGACGCCCGCCTCGACGAAGCGCTCGATCTTCTCGCGCAAACGCGCCAGCCGTGCCGGGGCCCGGTCAGCTGAAAAGAATTCGCGTGGATGCGGCTCGAAAGTGAGCACGCAGGAGGGCACGCCGAGTTCGCGCGCCTTCGCGACGAGCCTCGCGAGCATCGCCTGATGGCCGCGGTGCACGCCGTCGAAGTTGCCGACCGTGAGGGCCTGCGGCCCTCTCGGCACGGGCGTGCCATGCGTGACGACCATCGAGTGCGCTTCAAAGTTCGGATTGTAGCGGATTGCCTCGCCGCACATGAACCTCCCGCGCAATGATCGCGGCACACCCCGGGGTGAATTTCCCGGCGCGCACTGCCGCGGCGAGGCGCAAGCGCGGCGCCCATCCCGGCGCGGGCTCTCAATTAAGCCGCGCGCAAATTCCCGCCAGCTCGACCATCCTGGCGCGCATTTCTCCGGCATCCGGGGCATCCGGCGCGCGCTCCAGGTACGCGGCGATATCCCGCAATGCCGCGCGATGCGCCTCGAGCCGCTGATAGAGCAGGCCGCGGTCGCGCAACTCGGCGTGCGCCTGCGGGTCCACCACCAGCATGCGATCGAGGACGGCCAGCATGCGCTCGGGCTGCCCGGCGTCACGGTAGATGCCCTTCAGATTGCGCAGGATGCGCGCGAGAATCTGGCGGCTGCCCGCCGGCTCGAGAAATTGCTCGAGCGGCAGTTCATCGAGCGGAATCGGCGCGCTCGCCGCGGGGGGAATCACGCGCCGCAGCCGCGCGCGCAGCTCTTCTTGGTCGAGCGGCGCGCCTGCGGCGAAGGGGTCGAGCACCAGCATACCGCCGCGCAATCGCATGCGGACGACGAAATGGCCGGGAAACGACACCCCTTCGAGCGGCAGTCCGATGCGCCGTCCGACCTCCAGGTAGACCACCGACAGCGTGATCGGAATCCCGGTGCGCCGGTCGATCACTTCGTTCAGATAGCTGTTGCGCGGATCATAGTAGTCGTCGTCGTTGCCGCGGTAGCCGAGATCGTCGAAGAGATACCGGTTCAGCGCAACCACCATCCCCTCGGCGTCGCACTGCGCCGGCAATCGCGCACGCAGCCGCAGCGCGAGCCGTTCGATTTCACCAACATAGCGATCGATTTCCAGTCCCGGATACGCGTCCTCGGCGATCAACAGGCAGGCGCGCGCGAGATCGATGCGACGTTCGTCGCGCGCGACCAGTTCCGCGAAGGGGCCGAGCGCGGCGCTCATTGCGCGCCGCGGCGCGCGAAATCGCGCAGCCGGAAACCGAAGGCATACAGGCAGGCTCCATACACGGTCGCACCGAGCAGCACCAGCCCCGCAAGCGCTGGCACGCGCGCATGCCAGCGCGCACCGAACCACCATGGCGCCCCGCCCATCGCAAAGTACAGCGCGGCCGCCATCGCGCCGACCGCGAGCATCACCTTGAGCGCGAAGCCCGCCCAGCCGGGCTGCGGCGTGTAGGCGCCCAGTTTGCGCAGCGCGCGGTAGAGCAGCACCGCGTTGAGACAGGCACCCAGGCCGATCGCGAGCGCAAGACCCGCGTGCTTGAGCGGCCCGATGAATACGAGGTTCATCGACTGCGTGGCGGCAAGCGTGATCAGACCGATCTTCACCGGCGTGCGCACGTTCTGCCGGGCATAGAAACCCGGCGCGAGAATCTTCACGAGAATCATCCCCAGCAGCCCGAGGCTGTACGCGACGAGCGCCTGGCGCGTCATCCACGCGTCCTCGACCGTGAAACGCCCGTAGTGGAACAGCGTCGTCACCAGCGGGATCGCGAGCACCGCGAGCGCGGCGGCGGCGGGCAATGCCAGCATCAGCGTGACGCGCAGCCCCCAGTCGAGCAGCCGCGCGTACTCCTCGGCGTTCGCCTGGGCATGGTATTTTGCCAGGCTCGGCAGCAGGATCGTGCCGAGCGCCGCGCCGAGCACGCCTGCGGGAAACTCCATCAGCCGGTCGGCGTAATACAGCCAGGACACGCTGCCCGAGACCAGAAACGACGCGAAGATGGTATTGATGAGCAGCGAGACCTGGCTTACCGAAACGCCGAAAACCGCCGGCGCCATCAGTCGGAGGATCCGGCGCATGCCCGGATGCGCGAGATCGAGTCGCCATCGCGGCAACATGCCGAGGCGCGCAAGGAAGGGCAGTTGCAGCGCGAGCTGCAGCACTCCGCCCGCGAACACCGCCCAGGCGAGCACCAGCACCGGCGGATCGAAATAATCGGCAAGGAATACCGCACCGACGATGAACGACACATTGAGCAGCACCGGCGTAAAGGCCGGAATCGCGAAGCGGTTCCAGGTGTTGAGAATTCCCGCCGCGAAAGCGACCAGCGAAATGAAGAGAATGTAAGGGAAGGTGATGCGCAGCATCGTCGTCGTCAGGGCGAACTTGCCCGGATCGGCGACGAAACCCGGCGCCGACAGGTAGACGATGAACGCCGCCAGGGCGATGCCAAGCGCCGCGGCGACCACGAGCACGAGAAACAGCGCGGTGGCGACGCTGTCGGTGAGGGTCTTCGTCTCCTCGGGCGTCTGGCGCTGCCGGTACTCGGCGAGGATCGGCACGAATGCCTGCGAAAAGGCGCCTTCGGCGAACAACCTTCGCAGCAGATTGGGGATCTTGAAGGCGACGAAGAACGCGTCGGTGGCGACCCCGGCGCCGAAGGCGCGCGCGATGAAGAAGTCTCGCGCATACCCCAGCACACGCGAGACGAGAGTCATGCTGCTCACGGTGGCGAGCGCCCTAAGCAGTCGCACGCCGCCCCCCGTCGGAGCGGCTT
>JAOUFA010000442.1 GCA_029858545.1 Betaproteobacteria bacterium | reverse complement strand
GTTGATGACCGTGGTGTCGCCGCAACTCGAGGCGCTGCGCAAGGAAGGCGAGTCCGGGCGCCGCAAGATCACGCAATACACGCGGTACGCCACGCTGTTCCTCGCGCTGTTTCAGGCGACGGCGATTTCCATCGGCCTCGATGCGCGTGGCGCAGCCTTCGATCTTGGCATCATGTTTCGCGTTACCACGGTAACGACGCTCGTCACCGGCACGATGTTCCTGATGTGGCTCGGCGAGCAGATCACCGAGCGCGGTCTCGGTAACGGCATTTCGATCATCATCTTCGCAGGTATCGCGGCGGGACTGCCGAACGCGATCGGTGGCACCCTCGAGCTGGTGCGCACTGGCGCGATGCATCCGCTTACCGCGCTGCTGATCGCGATGGCGGTGGTGGCGGTAACCGGATTCGTGTGTTTTGTCGAACGCGGTTTGCGCAAGATTCTCGTGAACTACGCCAAGCGCCAGGTCGGCAACCGCGTCTACGGCGGCCAGAGTTCGCACCTGCCCTTCAAACTGAACATGTCGGGGGTGATCCCGCCGATCTTCGCCAGTTCGTTGATTCTCTTCCCGGCCACCATCCTCGGCTGGTTTGGCGAGGCGGAAAAGCTCGGCTGGTTGCGGGACTTCGCCGCGACGATGAGTCCCGGGCAGCCCATCTATGTCCTGCTCTACGCCGGACTGATCATCTTTTTTTGCTTCTTCTACACCGCGCTGCAGTACAACCCCAAGGAAACTGCGGACAACCTGAAAAAGCAAGGCGCGTTCGTCCCCGGTATCCGACCTGGTGATCAGACTGCACGCTATCTGGAGCGCATCCTGACGCGGCTCACCCTGGTGGGCGCGATCTACGTGACACTGGTTTGTCTGATGCCGGAATTCCTGATTCTCAAGTGGAACGTGCCCTTCTATTTCGGCGGTACCTCGCTGCTGATCATCGTGGTGGTGACCATGGATTTCATGGCACAGGTGCAGGCCTATCTGATGACACACCAGTACGAGAGCCTGCTTCGCAAAGCCAATTTCAAGGGTTGATAGAAGTCCGCAGCGAGCGGAGAGAACGACGAATCGATGGCCAAGGACGACGTCATACAGATGCCAGGCGAAATCATGGAGACGTTGCCCAACGCGACGTTCCGGGTGCGACTGGAAAACGGACATGTCGTGCTGGGCCATATCTCCGGAAAGATGCGCATGAATTACATTCGCATCCTTCCGGGGGACAAGGTGACGGTCGAGTTGACGCCCTACGACCTGACCCGCGGGCGGATAGTGTTCCGGGCGAAGTAACTCCGGACGCGCCCGCCGGACGAAGGAAGAAAAGGATCCAATATGAAAGTAATGGCCTCAGTAAAGAAGATCTGCCGCAAGTGCAAGGTCGTGCGGCGCAAGCGCGTGGTCCGCATTATTTGCACCGATCCGCGTCACAAGCAGCGCCAGGGCTGATTCCCGGCACCGCTTGTGCTTTGTAACGCACTGACTTAAAGGGTATAATCCGCGGTTTTTCCGCACGCTCTGCGCCCTGGTCGTCCAGGGCCTGGGCGCACGGCAACGGACGACGAAACACGCATTAACAGGACTCGCTCATGGCACGTATTGCCGGAATAAACATCCCGAACCACCAGCACGCCGAGATCGCGCTTACCGCAATCTATGGTATCGGTCGCGCCCGCGCGCAGGCGATCTGCGTCGCCGCGGGCGTCGAGAAGTCGCGCAAGATCAAGGATCTCAGCGATACCGAGATGGACCGTCTGCGCGACCACGTGGTGAAATTTACCGTCGAGGGCGACCTGCGCCGCGAGGTGTCGATGTCGATCAAGCGGCTGATGGATCTGGGGTGCTATCGCGGCCTGCGGCACCGCAAGGGTTTGCCGGTGCGGGGGCAGCGTACCCGCACCAATGCGCGTACGCGCAAGGGTCCGCGCAAGGCGGCGATCGCCGGCAAGGCAGCACCGTCGAAGGGCTGATCGGACATCGTCCGTTCTGCAACGAATTAAAGGAAACAAATGGCGACCAGAAATCCGGCTCAACCGCAGGCGCAGCAGAGTTCGTCGCGTGCCCGCAAGAAAGTCAAGAAGAACGTGTCCGAGGGCGTTGCCCACATTCACGCCTCCTTCAACAACACCATCATCACGATCACCGATCGCCAGGGCAATACGCTTTCCTGGGCGACCTCGGGCAACGCCGGCTTCAAGGGCTCTCGCAAGTCGACGCCTTTTGCGGCGCAGGTTGCCGCCGAGCGTGCTGGGCGTGCTGCGCAGGAGTGCGGCGTGAAGAACATCGAGGTCCGTATCAAGGGGCCTGGGCCGGGACGCGAATCCGCAGTGCGCGCGCTCAACGGAATCGGCCTCAAGATCGGAACTATTGCGGATGTCACCCCGGTGCCGCATAACGGCTGCCGGGCGCCCAAGCGCCGTCGGGTCTAAGGGGGCGAGGAGAGAACATGGCAAGAAATCTGGACGCCAAGTGCCGTCAATGTCGGCGCGAGGGGGAGAAGCTCTTCCTCAAGGGAGAGAAGTGCTTCACCGACAAGTGCGCCGTCGAGCGCCGTTCGTATGCTCCCGGCCAGCACGGTCAGAAGAGCGGTATGCGGCTTTCCGATTACGGCAAGCAGCTCCGCGAGAAACAGAAGACGCGTCGCACCTATGGCGTGCTGGAGCGGCAGTTCCGCAAGATCTACGCCGAGGCATCGCGATCCAAGGGAGTCACCGGTGAGCGTTTGCTGCAATTGCTCGAGACACGCCTGGATAGCATTGCCTATCGCATGGGTTTCGGCGCCTCGCGCACCGAAGCGCGCCAGGTAGTGCGCCACAACGGCATTCTCGTAAACGGCAAGCGGGTAAACATTCCGTCGTATCAGCTGCGCCCGGGTGACGTCGTCGAGGTCGCGGAAAAGACAAAGGCTCATTTGCGGGTCAAGGCGGCGGCCGAGGCGGCCGAATCGCGTGGCGTTCCGGAGTGGCTGGAAGTCGACGCCAAGGCGCTGAAGGGCACCTTCAAGTCGCTGCCTGCACGCTCCGACATGCAGACGACGATCAACGAAAGCCTGATCATCGAGCTGTACTCGAAGTAAACCGGTTCGACGGGAACGGGCGAGTGCCCGCTCCCGCGATTTATACAGCACCAAAACCCAGGGACGAACCTATGTCGCTACCCGGATTTCTAAAACCGCGCATCGTTGATGTCCAGGCGATCTCCACCTCTCACGCGAAGGTGATCATGGAAC
>JAOUFA010000441.1 GCA_029858545.1 Betaproteobacteria bacterium | reverse complement strand
GAAATACTTCCAAAGCTTCAGGTAGGCGAGAAAGTCCGAGCGCTCGTCGGCGAAGCGCGCGTGCCGCTCGTCGGCCGCCGCGGCGCGCTCCATCGGACGATCGCGCGGATCCTGCACCGAGACTCCTGCGGCGATCACCAGCAACTGATCCAGACAGCCCTCGGCACGCGCGGCGATCAGCATCCGGCCGACACGCGGATCGAGCGGCAGGCGGGCGAGTTCGCGCCCGATTTCGGTCAGCGCGTTGGCTTCATCGACCGCACCGAGTTCTGCAAGCAGCGCATAGCCGTCGGCGATGGCGCGCGGCGACGGCGGATCGATGAAGGGGAAGTCGGCGATCTCGCCGAGTCCCAGGCTCTTCGCGCGCAAAATTACCGCGGCGAGCGACGAGCGCAGCAGCTCCGGGTCGGAATGGGCGGGGCGCCGGTCGTGATCCTCCTCGGAGTACAGGCGGATACAGATGCCGTTCGCGACGCGCCCGCAGCGCCCGGAACGCTGGCGCGCAGCCGCCCGCGAGATCGGCTCGACGCGCAGCTGCTCGACCCGGTTGCGATAGCTATAGCGCTTCACCCGCGCAAGCCCTGTATCGACCACATAGCGGATGCGCGGCACGGTGAGCGAGGTCTCGGCGACGTTGGTCGCGAGGACAATCCTGCGCGCGCCGCCCGGCCTGAACACGCGATCCTGCTCGGCGGCGCTCAAGCGCGCGTAGAGCGGCAGAATTTCGCGCGTCTCGGCCGGTCTCGGGGGATGGCGCTTTCGCAGCACCTCGGTCGCGTCGCGGATTTCGCGCTCGCCGGGGAGGAAGACAAGCACATCCCCCGGTCCCTCGCGGCACAACTCGTCGACCGCGTCGGCGAGCGCCTGTTCTTCCTCTTCGCGCGTCGTGTCCTCGGCGTCGCCCTCCACCGACCGGTAGCGCTGCTCGACCGGATAGAGCCGGCCGGAGACCTCGATCACCGGCGCGCCGTTGAAGTGCCTCGAGAAGCTCGCGGCGTCGATCGTCGCCGAGGTAACGACGAGCTTCAAGTCGGCTCGCCGGGGAACCTCGCCAAGCACCAGGCCCTTCAGATAACCGAGCAGGAAGTCAATGTTGAGGCTGCGCTCGTGCGCCTCGTCGAGGATGATCGAATCGTAGGCGCGCAAGAGCGGATCGCCCTGCGTCTCGGCGAGCAGAATGCCGTCGGTCATCAGCTTGACGATCGAATCGGGCCGCAGCTGGTCGTGAAAGCGCACCTTGTAGCCGACCACGTCGCCGAGTTCGGTGTGCAATTCCTCGGCGATGCGCGCCGCGACCGAGCGCGCCGCGAGGCGCCGCGGCTGGGTATGTCCGATGAAACCGCGCGCGCCGCGGCCCATCTCGAGCAGGATCTTGGGCAATTGCGTGGTTTTGCCCGACCCGGTCTCGCCGCACACGATCACCACCGGATGGCGCTCGATGGCCGAGCGGATCTCGTCGCGCATCCGGTTGACCGGAAGCGCCGGATCGAAGCTCGGCTTGGGGACTCGGGCGAGGCGGTCGGGGGTCAAGGAGCCGGGATTTTACCGGCTCAGGCCCAACACCACACGGTTTCGACCCTCGGCCTTGGCGCGGTAGAGCGCCGCATCGGCCGCCCTCAGCAGGGCGACGTCGCTCTCGCCCTCCCCGGGGTATACGGCGAGTCCGATCGAGACCGTCAAGCGCAGTTCGTGCTGCCCCACCCGCAGTGCCGTGCGTTCAATCCTGCGCCGCATTGCCTCGGCACGCTCGGTCAACGTCTCCGCGTCGGCTCCGGGGAGAATCACCGCGAATTCCTCGCCACCAAGGCGACAGACGATGTCCTCTTCCCGCACGCAGGCCACCAGTTCCCCGGCCAGCACTTGTAGCGCCCGATCGCCCGACTCATGCCCAAGCGTATCGTTGACGCGCTTGAAGTGATCCACGTCGACCACCATGACGCCGATCGGCGCATCGCTACCGGCCGAGCGCAGAATTTCACGCTGCAGGCTCTCCTCGAGCTGGCGCCGGTTGTACAGGCTGGTGAGCGGGTCACGCATCGCCTGAAGATTGATCTCGAACTGCGATATCACCTGGCGCGCCAGAAGACGCAGCGATTTCCTCTGCCTCTCGTCGAGTTGCCTCGGCACGAAATCGATCACGCAAAGCGTTCCCACCGCGACACCCTGCGGGGTCACAAGCGGGGCGCCGGCGTAGAAACGCACCCTGGGGGGATCGACCACCAGCGGATGCGCGGCAAAACGCGGGTCCACGCGCGCGTCGGAGACCTCGAAGATCTCGCGCTGCCGGATCGCGTGGTTGCAGAAATTGTCGGAGTAGCTCATCTCGCGCACATCGAGCCCGAAGGTCGACTTGAAGAACAAACGTTTTAGATCGACCAGGCTCACGAGCGACACCGGCGTGTCGCAAATGCTCGCCGCGAGGCAGGTCAGGTCGTCGAAACGCTCCTCGTGCCCGGTATCGAGTACGCAGTAATTGCGCAGCGCGCTCAGTCGCGCGGCGGTTTCGGCATCGAGCGCGGCTGGGACATCGACGTTCGCGGGATCGGACTGAGACGGATCGACAGGCATGACAAGGTTGAAGCTTCCAATTAGGTGTTTTCGGTCGTGGCGTGCGCCTGGAATCTAGGCCATGTGACGGACGCTCGCCAGCGCCACAGCGATGTCTTGCAATTCCTTACGTCGCGGGAAAATGAGATCTGTTCACCGGAGCTCCGAACGGAGTAATCTTACCCCGTACATCCGGGGCGATAATGAGAGTCACTCATCCGATTCGGCCTGCCGCTTGCCGTGCCGCACTTACCGTCGTCGCGTCCTTCGTCGTGCTGTGCGGGGCGCTGTCGGGTTCGGTCGCCGTCGCGCAAGACGGCTCCAGGAACGACGCGGCCGCCCACCCGGTGATCGCGGGCACGATCGAACTGGCGGAAGGCGATGTACTCCTCGCCGCCAGGGCGGGGGGCTCGCGGCTCGCCAGGCTCGGCGAGCCGGTCTACGAGGGCGATACCATCACCACCTTCGACAAGGCCGAGTTGCATCTGCACATGACCGACGGCGCGCGGTTCGCGGTGCGCGAGAACTCGCGTCTCACGATCACCTCCTACATCGCCAACGGCGACGAAAACGATCGCAGCCTGATCGATCTCGCCAGGGGCGCGTTTCGTGCGGTCACCGGCTGGATCGGCCAGTTCAGTCTCAAGGCGAAGACCGCGGCAGGACGCGATGCCTATCA
>JAOUFA010000440.1 GCA_029858545.1 Betaproteobacteria bacterium | reverse complement strand
GTATGTTCAGGTAACCAACCGGGTGGCGGGCGTGGGCGGAGCCTATTTGTTGAGCGCCGACTGACGCGCGGCGTATGCGATCCGGATCGTCCGGCGGCGATGGACGATAGGGGTCAGAGAACCGGGGCGCCCGCCCGCGCAGGCGCCCCTGATTCCGGACGACCGACACCCGAGGAACCGAACGACATCGCCCTCGCGGCAATCAGGGCGGCCGGAGTGCCGGATCAGTGGATTTCCGGTTCCGCGGTCGGTGCCGTGCCTTCCAGAATATCGAAGTCGCAACCCTCATCCGCCTGGCGCACGTGGCGCGCGAAGATCGCGCCGTAGCCGCGCTCGTAGCGGGGCGCGGGTGGTTGCCACGCCGCGCGCCGCCGCGCGAGTTCATCTTCGGACACCTTGAGGTTGAGGGCGCGCCGCGCCACGTCGAGTTCGATCGGGTCGCCGTTTCTCACCAAGGCAAGCGGCCCGCCGACGAACGATTCGGGCGCGACGTGCAGCACGCAGGTGCCGTAGCTGGTGCCGCTCATCCGTGCGTCGGACACGCGGACCATGTCGCGCACTCCCTGCCTGAGGAGCTTCTTCGGTACCGGCAGCATGCCCCACTCGGGCATGCCCGGGCCGCCGAGCGGACCGCCGTTCTTCAGCACCAGCACCGACCCGGCATCGACCTCCAGGTCGTCGCGGTCGATGCGCGCCGCCATGTCGTTGTAGTCCTCGAACACCACCGCCCGGCCGGTGTGTTGAAGCAGCGCCGGGGTCGCGGCGCTCGCCTTGATCACCGCGCCGTTGGGCGCGAGATTTCCCCACAGCGCGACGATTCCGCCCGATCCCTTCACCGGCTTGTCGCGGCGGCGGATCACGTCGTCGTTCCAGATACGCGCACCCTCCAGGTTCTCGCCCAGGGTCCTGCCGTTCACCGTGCGGCAATCCAGATGCAGCAGGTCCTTCAGTTCGGCGAGCAGCGCGCGCAGGCCGCCCGCGTAGTGAAAGTCTTCCATCAGGTAATGTTCACCCGAAGGGCGCAGGTTCGCGAGTACCGGCGTCTTCAGCGAGAGCTCGTTCAGCCGTTGCAACGCGACGCGCAGCCCTGCGCGCCCGGCCATCGCGACAAGGTGCACGATCGCGTTGGTCGAGCCGCCCAGAGCGAGGAGCGTGACGATCGCGTTGTCGAAGGATGCCGCGGTCAGCAGGTCGCGCGGTTTCAGGTCCTCCCACACCATGTCGACGATGCGCTTGCCGGACACCGTCGCCATCCGGGCGTGGTTCGAATCGGGAGCCGGAATCGACGACGCCCCGGGGAGCGACAGCCCCAGCACCTCGGCGATCGACATCATGCTCGCCGCGGTGCCCATCGTCATGCAGGTGCCCGCCGAGCGCGCGATGCCGTTCTCGATTTCTTGCCACTCGCTCTCGCCGATGTTGCCGGCGCGCAGTTCGTCCCAGTATTTCCAGGTGTCCGAACCCGAACCCAGCGTCTGGGCGCGCCAGCGGCCGTTGAGCATCGGTCCGGCGGGAACATAGATCGCCGGCAGATTCATGCTGGTGGCGCCCATGATCAGCGCGGGCGTGGTCTTGTCGCAGCCGCCCATCAGTACCGCGCCGTCGGCGGGATACGAGCGCAACAGTTCCTCGGTCTCCATCGCGAGGAAGTTGCGATAGAGCATGGTCGAGGGCTTTTGCATCGGCTCGGCGAGCGCCATCGCCGGCATCTCGACCGGAAAGCCGCCCGCCTGCCAGACGCCGCGCTTCACTTCCTCGACGCGCGCCTTGAAGTGCATGTGGCAGGGATTGATGTCCGACCAGGTGTTGATGATCGCGATTACCGGCTTGCCCGCGTAGTCGGCCCGGTCATAGCCCATCTGGCCGGTGCGTGAGCGATGCCCGAAGGAGCGCAGATCGGTCGCGCCGTACCAGCGGTGGCTGCGCAGTTCCTCGGGGCGTTTGCGGGACATGGGAATCGACCTCGGCGTAATTGGGCGGATTCTAGCGCCGACGCCTGCGATACGCCGCGTTCGTCGGCGCCGAGGCGGTGGTAATCTAGCGCCGGTGGCCGCCGAGCCGCTCTGTGGCAGGGCGCGACGAAGTGCAACGACGAACTTTAACCTCCGATAAGAAAGAGCAAGACGACATGACCGCAACCAAGACGACCGCATCGAAAACAACCATCGGCTGGATCGGTGCCGGCCGCATGGGCTACGAAATGGCCGGGCGCCTCGCCAAGGGCGGCGCCGACATCCGCGTCTGGAACCGCACGCGCGCCAAAGCCGAGCCGCTCGCGCAGTACGGCGCGAAGATCGTCGACAAACTCACCGATCTGGCGGGCTGCGACATCCTGTTCTGCATGGTCGCCACCTGGGACGACGTGAAGCAGGTGATTGCCGGGCCGGGCGGCGTACTGTCGGACGCGAGCAGAAAGCCGCGCATGGTGATCGAATGCTCGTCGATCTCGCTCGAGGGTTCGGCCGAACTGCGCGAGATCCTCTCCGCGCGCGGCATCGACTATCTCGCCGCGCCGGTGAGCGGCAACGCCAAGGTGATCAAGGCGGGGCGGCTGTCGTTCGTCTGCTCGGGGCCGAAGGCCGCGTTCGACCAGGTGCAGCCCTTTCTCAAGATGATTGCGCCCGCGGCGAGTTACGTCGGCGAGGGCGAGCTCGCGCGCATCGTGAAGATCTGCCACAACGTGTTCCTCGGCGTGGTGGCGCAGTCGCTCTCCGAGATCACGATCCTCGCGCAAAAGGCGGGCGTGCCGCGCCACGCCTTTCTCGACTTCATGAACCAGAGCGTGATGGGTTCGACCTTCTCGCGCTACAAGACGCCGGCCTTCGTCAATCTCGACTTCAAGGTGACCTTCACGCCCTACCTGCTGAGGAAGGACCTCGACCTCGGGCTCGACGCGGCGAAGCGGTTCGAGGTACCGATGCCGCTCGCGTCGATCACGCGCGACATGGTGCAGTCGATGATGGGGCGCGGCATGACCGAGCAGGACTTCGCGATGCTCTTGGTGCAGCAGGCGGAGGCCTCGGGGGTGAAGCTGGTGCCCGAGAACGTGCCGGTGGGGGATGGGTTGAGCTGATCCGCGTATCGGGCCGCGGCGGGGCGCCCGAGCCGGTTCCACAATGTCCGACGATCGCATCATTCAGTTCCGGCCGCTCGAGCGCGCGATCATGTCGCTCGTCGCCGCGGGCGGCAGCGACGAGCGCGAGGCGCGCCTGGTCGCCTCCAACCTGG
>JAOUFA010000439.1 GCA_029858545.1 Betaproteobacteria bacterium | reverse complement strand
CCCTCGGTGATCTTCGGGCCGGGAGACAACTTCCTCAATCTGTTCGCGCGCCTGGCGGGCATCACGCCGCTGCTCGCCGTGGTTTGCCCGGATGCGCGGTTTCAGCCGGTGTATGTGGGAGATGTCGCGCGCGCCTGCGTCGCCGCCGTCGCCGAGCGCGCCGCCTTCGGCCAGGGTTACGATTTGTGCGGCCCACGCGTCTATACGATGAAGGAGCTGGTGAGCTATGCCTGCCGCGCGAGCGGCAAGCGGCGCTGGGTGCTGGGGCTGCCGCCGGGATCGTCCCGGGCGCTCGCGTCGCTCCTCGAGCGGCTGCCGGGGCCTTTCCTTAGTCGCGATAATATTCGCTCGATGAGCCTCGCCAGCGTCTGCACGGATTGCGCACAGGGTACGCTGCCTTTCGGCATGCGACCGACCGCGCTCGAGAGCGTCGCGCCCGAATACCTCGCTCCGCACAGGTGATCGCATGCTGCTTGTCCTCGGCAACAAGAATTACTCGTCCTGGTCGCTGCGCCCGTGGCTGGCGATGAAGGTATTGGGTGTGCCGTTCGAGGAGCGCTATATCGCGCTGTACCGGCCGGAGTCCAAGCAGGCGATCGTGCGCGACTCGCCCTCCGGCAAGGTTCCCTGCCTGATCGACGGCGAGACCCACGTCTGGGAATCGCTCGCGATCCTCGAATATCTCGCCGAGACGCATGGCGAGCTCTGGCCCGAGAAGCGCGACGCGCGTGCCTGGGCAAGGTCGATCTGCGCCGAGATGCACGCCGGGTTCGCCGGGCTGCGCCAGCACATGAGCATGAACGTGCGAAAGAGCCTCCCCGGCAAGGGACGCACGCCCGAGTCCCTCGCCGATGTCGGGCGCATCGTCTCGATCTGGAGCGAATGCCGCGCGCGGCATGCCGCGGCGGGACCCTTTCTCTTTGGGCGTTTCTCCGCGGCCGACGCAATGTATGCGCCGGTGGTGCTGCGATTTCGCACCTATGCGGTCGAACTGCCCGAGGCTTGCCGTGCTTATGCCGAATTCATGCTCGCGCTGCCCGCGATGCAGGACTGGATCGAAGCGGCGCACCGCGAAACCGAGACGATCGAGAAGTTCGAACTCTACGATTGACCTGGTGGACGCATGAAAGTTTACGTCGTCGGAGGAGCGGTGCGCGATGAACTGCTCGGCATGCCAGTGGCCGATCGTGACTGGGTGGTGGTCGGCGCCACGGTCGAGGAGATGATTCGTCTCGGCTACAAGCCGGTCGGCAAGGATTTTCCGGTGTTTCTCCATCCGGATACGCACGAAGAGTACGCACTCGCGCGCACCGAGAGAAAGAGTGGACGCGGCTACAAGGGCTTTACCGTGTATGCCGCGCCCGAGGTCACGCTCGAGGACGACCTGCGGCGGCGCGACCTGAGCATCAACGCGATGGCGAAGGACGCGAGTGGCGCGCTCATCGACCCCTTCGGCGGGGCGGGCGACGTGAAGGCGGGGTTGTTGCGCCATGTCAGCGCCGCCTTCGCCGAGGACCCGGTGCGCATCCTGCGCGTGGCGCGCTTCGCGGCGCGCTACGGGTTTCGCGTCGCCGAGCAGACGATGGCGTTGATGCACCGCATGGTCGAAGACGGCGAGGTCGAGGATCTCGTCGCCGAACGCGTCTGGCAGGAATTCTCCGGCGGACTCGCCGCGCGCACGCCGGCATGCATGTTCGAAGTGCTCGAGCGCTGCGGCGCGCTCGCGAGGCTGCTGCCCGAGGCGCGCCCCATGCTGGAGGACGTGTCCCGCCGCGCGGGGTTCGACGCGGCGCTCGCTCGCGCGGCCGATGCCGGCGCGAGTCTCGCGGTTCGCTTTGCCCTGTTCGGTTGGTACATGCCTGCCGAAGACGAGGAACCGCTGCGGCGACTTTGCGCGCGCCTGCGAGTACCGAACGACGCCCGCGAACTCGCGCTTGTCGCGCAGCGCTGCAAGCCGCAGCTGATCGGGGCGGCTTGCAGCGCGCCGCACGAGCTGCTCGCGCTGCTCAAGCAGGCCGATGGCTTTCGTCGCGCGGATCGATTCGCGCAATTGCTCCAGGTGGCGCGCAGCGCCGAACTGCCCGATGAAACGCTCGATCGCATCCGGCGCGCACGCACTGCGGCGGCCGCAGTGGATGCCGGGGCGATCGCCGCGGCGGCGCAACGGAAGAGCGAGATCCCAGCCCGCCTCGACGCGGCGCGCGAGGCGGCGATCGCCGCCAACCCGGGCGTGCGGAACCGATGAATTCCCCGCCGGTAGCCGACGACGGCGCGTATCACGGTTTGACCGGCCTTGTGCGCAACCTGCTCGCCGGCCTGCGCGTCGCGCTCTTCCTGCCGGTGCGTGGCGGCGATTTTCGCGCCTCGCCCGGTCAGTATGCGCTGCTCGTCGCCTTCAATGCCGCGCTGTGGATTGCGGTGTCGGCGCTGCAATCCGGTTTCGCGGGGCAGCTCAATCCGGTGGCGGTGTCGCTGTTTCTCGCCAATGTACCGCTGGTGCTGGCCGCCGCCCTCGGCGTGGCGGCGGTCTACGGCAAGCGCGAGTTGCTGGTCGTGGTCGCGGTCGGCCTGACGGCGAGCGACGCGTGGTTTGGCGCGTTGAGCCTGGGCATCGATCTGCTTCCCGCGGAGCAGGTTCTGCGCCAGGCGCTGCCGGGTGTGTTGCTCGCGTGGCTCTGGCTCGCAAAGATGCGCGCCGTTGCGGTGTGTGCGGGCACGCACCGACCGCAGTTCTATCGTGCCGCCGCGCTGGCGACCGTGCTGCTGGCGCTCGCAGCGTTCGCGGTCCCCAGGGCGCAGGTATGGCTGCCGCGCGAGGCCGACCTGCCCGGATCGCCGGCGCTCGGCGACGAGCGACTGTTTCATCTGCAGGGTGATCTGATCGGGCGCGAACTCTCGGCGCTCAGGCCGAGCCGGCCGGCGCTGCCCGAACTGTATTTCGTCGGCTTCGCGCCCGATGGCCACGACGACGTCTTTCTGCGCGAGCTGCGCTATGTGAAGAAACTGTTCGACGAACGCTACGGTACGCACGGACGCTCGATCGCGCTCGCCAACAACGAGAAATCTCTGGAAGAGTATCCGCTCGCGACGGTCACCAATCTGCGCCGCACGCTCGAGCGTGTCGGCATGCTGATGAACCCGGAGAAGGACACGTTGTTTCTGTTCATCACCGGACACGGCGACGAGGATCACCGGCTCCCCGCGTTTCAGCCGCCGCTCGTGCTCAACGATC
>JAOUFA010000438.1 GCA_029858545.1 Betaproteobacteria bacterium | reverse complement strand
CGGACTTGTCGCAGATACTCCGTTAGCAGCTTACGAAAAGAGCCCGGCCGCCGCTTCGGATTCAGCTCGAGACAGTGCGCAACAAGGTTCGAAAACCATGGTGGACAATCGCTGCGGAACTCAATGAGTGGCTTCACCCTCTTCTCGGAGCCTGCAGTCGACAGTGGCCACACCGACGCGAGGGGCGATCTCTTGGTAGCGAGGTAGTACAGCGTTGCAGCGTATCCCCACACGTCCGTTGGCGCCTCGACGGGCATGCCCAAGCACTGTTCGGGCGACATGAAGAACGGCGTTCCGCCCGCACTCGGCACAGGCTTTCCTGGCCTCCGGTAGAGCGACAGCCCATAATCCGAAATCACGGGCCTCCACCGATAGAAGTTGTTCTCCTTCGTTGCTTTGTGAAGCAGCACGTTTGCCGGCTTCAGGTCCAGGTGGAGAATGCCAACTTCATGCAGTCTTGCGAGTTCGGCTGCAAGTACGAACCCGTAGTAGACAACCTCGTCGAATTCGAGTCGCCCGGCTGCGGCGCGGTCTTCAAGGCTTCCCCCCGCGCAGTACGGCAGGACAATGACGCACCGGTCCTTTCCGGGCTCGCGGGAAATGTCATCCGGGACCAGATGGATGAGCAGATCAAGACCGATAAGTTTAGCCGCTTCGTCAGCCAGCCGATCAGCATCCGCAATATCGAAGTTCCCAGTCTTGAGGCTTTTGATCGCAGCGAGACCGTCCTCGTTTCGACCGATAACGACCTTTGCCATCCCGCCCTCGAACTCCTCGACGATCTCACGCCCGACCGCCGACCCCCGACTAACTTTCTCTTGAAGAGCCTGCGCGTGCGCCGCGCGACTCGTGAAGTACTCGCTCTCGAATGGAGTGAATATCTTGTTCGAGCTTCCGAACAGCGACGAGAGGAATGACATTCACTTCTCCCCAACGTCCTGCTACGCGGTGCGCCGCGCAGAGATCACGGTAAGTATCCCCTGCATGATCGCCAGCGGCGTCGGTGGACATCCCGGCACGGCGACATCGACCGGGATCACGTTCGCGACGCGCCCGCACGAGGCGTAGGACTCGCCGAAGAGGCCGCCGCTGCAGCCGCAATCGCCGAGCGCCACCACCAGCTTCGGGTCGGGCGTGGCGTCGTAGGTGCGCTTCAACGCCACCTCCATGTTGCGCGACACGGGCCCGGTGACGAGCAGCAGGTCGGCGTGGCGCGGACTCGCGACGAACTTGATGCCGAGGCCTTCGAGGTTGTAGTAGACGTTGTTGACCGCGTGGATCTCCAGCTCGCAGCCGTTGCACGAGCCGGCATCGACATGGCGGATCGCGAGCGCGCCGCGAAACAGGCGCAGGATCTCCTCGCCGAGGCGCTGCTCGATCTGGCGCAATGCCGGGTCGGCGGCGGGAGGCGGCTCGGTCCTGATGCCGACGGAGATGATTTGTTTGAGCAGTTGGTACATGTTCTAGCTCACAGGTCCGGCCCGCTGTAAGAGAGGTTGAACGACTTGTTGATGAGCGGGAAATCGGGAACGATGTTGCCGATCACCGCGTGTTCGATCGCCGGCCAGTTCTGCCACGAGGGATCGTGGGGATGGCAGCGGCGGATGCGGCCGTCCGCCCCGGTTTCGAGCGCGATCAGCACCTCGCCGCGCCAGCCTTCGACAAAGCCCAGGCCGCTTCCGGCGATCGTCGCGGGCAGCGCCGCGACGATGGCGCCCGGCTCCAGCATCTGCGCGATCGCGCGCATCAGCCGCAGCGACTCGAAGATCTCCTCGAAGCGCACCGTGACGCGCGCGGCGACATCGCCGTTGCGATGGGTGACGGGGCGCGGCGCGAGCCGCGCGTAGGGCGCGAAGCCGGGCCGCACGCGCGCATCCCAGCTCTGCCTGGACGCGCGGCCGGCGAGGCCGATCACGCCGAGCCGCGCGGCGGTCTCGGGCGTGAGCCGCCCGCAGGTGATGAAGCGGTCCTGCAGCCCGGCGTGCTCGTCGTAGACGCCGCGCAGCGTCTTCACCTCGGCTTCGAGCGTATTGCATTGCGCGACGAGTGCCGCGCCCCCCTCGTGGTCGACATCGCGCGCGACGCCGCCGGGAACGACCTGGTCCATCAGGTAGCGGTGGCCGAACAGGCGCGCGTTGAGGCGCAGCCAGTCCTCCTTCAGGCGCATGAACTGCGCGAGGCCGAAGGCGAGCCCGCCGTCGTTGCCGAGATAGCCGAGGTCGCCGAGGTGGTTCGCGACGCGCTCGCGCTCGAGCAGCAGTGCGCGCAGCAAGAGCGCGCGTGCGGGCGGCGTGACCCCGGCGATCGATTCGAGCGCCATCGCGTAGGCCCAGGCGTAGGCGACGGTGCTGTCGCCCGAGACGCGAGCGGCGAGCCGCGCGCCCTCGATCGGGCGCATCTGCTCGAAGCGCTTCTCGATGCCCTTGTGCGTGTAGCCGAGGCGCGCCTCCAGGCGCAGCACTTTCTCGCCGACCACGGAGAACCGGAAATGCCCCGGCTCGATGGTGCCCGCGTGTACCGGCCCGACCGGGATCTCGTGCACGCCGTCGCCGTCGACCGGGACGAAGGCGTAGCGGTCATCGACGGGCGCGTAATTGGGCGCGGCGTCGCGCCGCAGCGGATACGCGGTCTCGGGCCAGGCGCCGTGGCGCAGCCACTCGCGCGTGTCGACGCTCAGCGCGCCCGCGGCGACGGGACGAATGCCGAGCAGATCCAGCGTCGCGCGCTGCAGGCGCGGCGCACAGTAGAACAGATCCGACAGGTCGGGATACTCGGGCCGCTCGGCGGCGAGCGCAGCGCTGAGCCACAGCAGGCCCTCGGCGCTCGCGAGGGTCACGTGCAGCGCGTAGCCCTCGCCGCGGTCGCGCTCGTCCGACCCCCACAGCGCGGCGAGGCGCGCGTCGTGTGCCGCCGCCAGGGCACAGGTCTCGCGCAACTGCACCGGCGTCACCGTGGCGCGCCAGGCGGGCACGGCGCCGGCGATCGCCTCGGGTTTGAGTGGCAGGTACTCGTACGCCATCGCCTAGCCGATCAGCTTCGCCGCGACGCGGTACCAGTCGGCGAGATAGGGCGGGATATACAGGCCGAGGACGAACACGATCATCAGATGCACGAACACCGGCAACAGCGCCGGCGGATGCGGCAGGCGCTTCGCGTTGGTGTCGCCGAACACCATCGGCTGGACCTTGGAGAAGATCGCCGCGAAGGCGACGCCCAGCGCGACGAGCAGAAAGG
>JAOUFA010000055.1 GCA_029858545.1 Betaproteobacteria bacterium | reverse complement strand
GGTGGCAATACCCAGGCCAAGGACGCAGGCCGCGGCGATACGCAGGGATTTCATAGGGACTCCTCCTGGTGAAGAACCATTCTTGGGGCCGCTAGTGTACCCGGCGGGAACGCTCTCCGCCACGATCTGCAGCGCGATCCTCCAGGGCGCTCAACTGCCGGTCATGCAGGCGCGTGAGCAGCGATAGCGCGACGCCTGCGCCAAGGAGAGCCATGAACATGTCGGACTGAGTGTCCCATACGTATCCCTGCGTGCCCAGGAATTCGTCGGCGCCCTGGCCGAGCGCCAGGGCGGCCCACCACTCGATCAGCTCGTAGAATGCGCTTACCGCGAGTGCGACGCACAGCGACAGAAAGTTCGCCATGCGCAGGCTGGCGAGATAGCCATGGCCCAGAAGGATTTCACGCGCGAGCAGCGCCGGGACTAGGCCCTGCATGAAGTGGCCGACCTTGTCGTAGGGGTTGCGGCCGAGGTGAAAGGCCTCCTGCAGCCAAAAGCCCAGCGGTACGCGTGCATAGGTATATGCACCGCCGACGATCAACACCAGCGCGTGCACGGCAATCAGCACGTACAGGAGGCGGGTGAGCGGCGCCCGGTGCCGCGTGGCAATGAGGACCGGCAGCGCGATCAACACCGGAGCGACCTCCATCAGCCAGGTCAGCCGGTCGTACGGCGCGATCCCGGAAATCGCGAGTGCCACGAGGACGAGCACAAGCAAGAACGCGAGTAAGCCCTGATGCGCCATGTCCGGCTCCCGATCCCTCGCCGCGGATGATCAACCCGTCGCCGCCGTTCGTGGAACTGACGGAAGAGTCCAGGCTATTCGATCTTGGCCTTCGCGCGCAGGCTTTGCACCAACCCCTCGATCTTTCGTTGCTGAAGCTGCTGCTGGATGCGGCTCTTGACCTCGGACAACTGCGGGAATTTCACCGGACGCACATCGTCGAGCCTGATCACGTGGTAGCCGAAGCGGGTGTGCACCGGGGTCTCGGTCAGCTGGCCTTTTTCGAGTTTCGTCATGGCCTCGGAGAACACCTTGTCGAACACGGTCGGTACGTTCCAGTCGAGGTCGCCGCCGCGTGCCTTGTTGCCGGTGTCCTTGGAGTTCTTTTCCGCGAGATCATCGAAGCTGCCGCCCTTCTTCAACTCGGCGATGATGTTCTTCGCCTGATCCTCGGTCTCCACCAGAATGTGGCGAGCGCGATATTCCTTGTCGCCGGTTTGCGACTTGGCGCGGTCGTATTCTGCTTGAATGTCGGTGTCGCTCACAGGATTGCGTGCCAACCAGTCGCGCAGATAGTGCTGCACGATGATCGTCTGGCGCAGCAGATCGATTTCGGCCTGCACGTCGGCTCTCTTCTCGTACCCCGCTTGCTTCGCCACCTGGGCTATAGCCTCGCGCCGGATCAGATCCTCCTTGATGGCCGCGTGCAGTTGTGGGCTATCCTTTTGGCCTTGTGCGAGCCGTTCGCGGACCAGCAGGTCGGCGCGGCGCGCGGGGATCGCGACGCCGTTGACCTTCGCGAGTGTCGCGGCGACCGCAGGCTTCGCGGGGGGCGCCGCAGCCGGCTTGTCTTGCTTCGCGCCTTGCGCGGCGACGGCAAGCGGCAGCATCAGAACGGCTAGACCAGCGGCGGCGCGGCAGAGTGGGTGGCGAATCATGAATTTCCTCTTTCTGTGATCCGTTGCGGAAGGGCTGCATTATGCACCGGTTTGACGGCCCTTCAGGCGGCAGGATTGCGCCCCGCGCCCGTGCCGGCACCGGGCTCGCCGGGCGCGTGCGCGGCGATCTCGATCGCATGAATGGGAGCGCGCATCAGATCCCCGAGTGCTTCGTACACCAGCCGATGGCGCGCAACCTGCGACAGGTCGGCGAACTTTGCCGAGACAATGACCAGGCGCCAATGGGTGGCGCCGCCTTCGCGCCAGCCAGCGTGTCCCCGATGTCTCGCGCTATCGTCCACCAGATCGATCCGCTGCGCGTCGAGCGGAGCGAGGCGGCGCCGAATTTCCTCGTCGACGCTCACGACTTGCCGCCGCTTTCCTGGATGTGGCGCGAGAGGTACAGCGCCTGAGCGATGACAAACAGCAGCATCAGGCCGATGCCGCCAAACACCTTGAAGTTCACCCATGCGTCACGATCGAAGTTCAGCGCGACGATCAGATTGGCAGCCCCCATGAACGCGAAGAAGCCGGCCCAACTCCAGTTGAGGCGCGCCCACGCCGTCTCGGGCAGTTCGATCTGCGCGGAAAGCATGCTGCGCATCAGGTTCTTGCGCAGCCCGAGCGCCGCGCCGGCCAGGATCGCGGCGAACAGCCAGTAAAGCACGGTCGGTTTCATCTTGATGAAAGTGTCGTTCTTGAACATCAGCGTTGCGCCGCCGAACACGACAACGATGGCGAGGCTCGCCCAGAGCATCGGCTCGATCTTCCTGCGCCGCAGCAACAGCCAGCCGACCTGGATGAAGCTCGCCGCGATCGCGGTACCGGTGGCGACATAGATATCGGCAAGCTTGTAGGCGACGAAGAACAGGATCAGAGGGAAGAAGTCGAACAGAAATTTCACGTATGCCTCTAAGCAGGAATGAACGCCCGGACGTGCCTGGTCAGGATTTGTCGAACCTAAGCGAGGCGGAGTTGATGCAGTAGCGCAGTCCGCTCGGTTGCGGACCGTCGTCGAACAGGTGGCCGAGATGCGCTTCGCACTGGGCACAGTGAACCTCGGTGCGGCGCATGAAGAAGCTGGTGTCTTCGGTGGTGGCGATGTTCTCCGCACGCGCGGGTTGCCAGTAGCTCGGCCAGCCGGTGCCCGAATCGAATTTGTGGTCCGAGGAAAACAGCTCGGCGCCGCAGCACACGCAGCGGTAGACGCCCTTTTCGTGGTGATCCCAATACTCGCCGCTGAAGGCGCGCTCGGTGCCTGTTTTGCGCGCCACCTTGAATTGCTGCGGAGACAGTTCCTTGGCCCAGTCGGCGTCCGATTTCTGCGTCTTCGTCGTCATCCTCGTGTTCCCCTTTTACCGCCACGCCCCCACGGCTCGTTGCGCGGCCTCGTTCGTGGGCCGAATGATCAGTCCGCTTGCCGATACGCTTACCCGGTAGGCGGCGCCGTCGGCGAGCGGCACGTAGGCCGCGCTGCCGTACAGCGCATCGGCGAAAGGCAGCCATGCATGATACCGCTTGACGAGCGCCCACAGGTCAGGCGCATCGCGTTCGGCTAGTCCGTGGATACTGCGCGGCGCGGAACGTTCCATGTCCAGATCGGAATAGCGTCCGGCCAGCCGCTCGAGTCGATAGACGGTATCGAAACCCGCCAGATTGCCCATGCCGCGCCACTTCAACAGGCGCGCCTCGATCTGCCACTCGTCGCCGCGCAACTCGAAGCGGCGCGGCGGGGTATCCGGGAGCGCCAGGGTCAGTGCATAGTGCCGCTCGCCCAGTTGTTGCGCGGTCGCGCTCGCGGCGAGTTGTTCGTGGGTAAGCCGCCCATAGCCGTACAGGCTCGCGGCAACGAACCCGGCGAGGGTCGCGCCGAGGAGCATTGCGCCGCCGAGCACCAGGAAGAACGTGCCACGCAACCACTGCGCGCGTCGCAGGCGTGCGAGCGCGGCAAGCTCGAGCGGCAGTGCGAGCAGCACGCCGAGGACGGCGAATCCGGCGAGCAGGGTGCGCGGGTCGAAACCGGCGAGCCATTCGATCATCGCAAGCGGCCGGGACCCGGCGGGTTGGAGTTCATGCGATTACTATAACGGTCTTTGCCGAAAGGCGAAATTCTTATTCGGATTCATGCAGAGTTCATGCAGAGGCAAGAAACTGGAGAAAGACCATGCCGCTCGTCAAGTTGATCGAATACGCAGACTCCGGGCCCGAGGTGCGCGCCGTCTACGACGACATCATGCACACGCGCGGCGTGGACTGGATCAACAATTTCTGGAAGGCGCTCGCCAACGATCCGGCCACCCTGCGCCGAATCTGGGAGAACGTGAAGCAGGTGATGGCACCCGGGGCGCTCGACCCGCTCGTCAAGGAAATGATCTATGTCGCGGTAAGCGCGACCAACAATTGCGAGTACTGCAGCCATTCGCATACCGCCGCCGCGCGCAACAAGGGTATGAACGACGCGATGCTGATGGAGTTGATGGCGGTGGTGGGGCTCGCCAACGAGACGAACCGGCTCGCCAACGGGCTGCGCATCCCGGTCGACACGGAATTCATCCCCAAATTCTAGCGAGAGGACGTAGAGGACGAGGAACGCCGGCACGTGAGCGCCTGCCCTCGGCGGCCATCGGCGCGCGCGCGGTCGCCGGGGAGCGGGCGGCGCAGCGCGTGAACAATTACCGCCCAATTGTCAATATTCTCAAGGAGTCAGGAAAGGTTTTGGCGCTGAGCTACATTGTGCAGTGGAGCGGCGCGGGAGCGGCTTGCGCGGCCAGGCAGCGGACGATTGCGAATGGCATCGATTGGGGGAACGGTGGCGAAGCCATGGCGGCGCGGCCTGCTGCTGGGGTTCGTCCTCGCCCTGCAATGGGGCTGTTCGCGCGCGCCAGAAAGCGCCCACGTTCCGGTCTACGGCGACACGCCGGTGATCCATGCGGCACCGGGCAGTGAATGGCTGCTCGGGGTGCGCCTGACGAGGCGACCCGAGCGGTTCTTCGAGATCTATCAGCCGCTTGTCGACGACCTCAATCGGGATCTGGCCGGCGCGCGCTTTCGGCTCGACCTCTCGCGCAGCAACGCCGTGTTCGCCGACAAGCTCCGGCACGGGCGATTGCAGCTCGCGATCGCGAATCCCTATCCGGCGGTGCGCGCGCTTGGACATGGGTATCGTATCGTCGCGCGCATCGGCGCCGCCGACGCGACGCGCGGCGTGATCGTGGTGCGCCGGGATAGCGGGTTGCGCGACTTGTCCGATCTCAAGGGGACCGCGATGAGCCTGCGCGACCGGAATTCTCTCGGCGGCGTGATGCTGGTGCGCTGGATGCTGCGCGAACACGGCATCGAGCTCGCGCGCGATCTGACAGTGCGCGGCGTGGGTTCAGGCGAATCGGCGCTGCTGAGCGTGTACTACGGCCGCACACCGTCCGGGGCGAGCACGCTGTCGGACTGGCGCGCGTTCCAGCGCACTCACCGTGATTCGGCCGAGCGCATGGAGGCGCGCTGGCAGACGTCCGGGCTGCCGGGCAATGCGTTGCTGTTGCAGGATTCCCTGCCGGCGCATGTCGTGCGGCATGTCCGCAATTGGCTGCTGGGACTGAACCGTGGCCCGGCCGGGCGCGCGCTGCTCGCGCGGCTGGACACCGATCGAGTCGATCTCGCCGACGCCAACAGCTATGCGTCGGTGCGCAACTTCATTCGGCGCTATGAGGCGGCGTTCGGTTCCGTGGAGGGCGAACAATGACCGGGTGGCTGGAGCGCCTGCGGAATCTGGGAATGCGCACCCAGATGACGTTCGGCATGGCCGCGGTGATCGCGCTGGTGGTGGGGGCCTTCGTCGCGGATGAGGTGTTCGAGGACCGGAAGTATTTGATGGAGGAAGAGACCAGCCAGGCTCTGCGACTTGCCGATAACCTCGCCGCGGCGGGCGGGGCGTCGGTGCTGGCGCGCGATTATGCGCTGCTCGGCGACCTGTTGCGGTCGTTCCGGTTCCACCCGGAGCTCGACTACGCGATGCTGGTGGCGATCGATGGAGAGGTGCTCGCACACAGCGATCCGGGCAAGGTGGGGCGCTATGTGCGCGACGCGGCGGGCGTTCAGATGCTCGACGGACCGGCGCAGACGCGCGTGCTGTTGCGCGATGAGGGGCGCATCGATGTGGGCGCGCCGGTGAAGATCGGCGATCGCGTGGCGGGCTGGTCGCGCGTGGGTTTCAGCCTGGTTCATGTCAGGGAGGGTGTGAACGAAGCGTGGCGCAGGGGGCTGCTGTTCCTGGCGCTCGCGGTTTTGGTGGGGGGCGCGGTCGCGTTCTGGTTCGCGCGCGGCGTGAGCGCACGCCTGTACCGGCTGCTGGAGGTCATCGCGCGCATTCGTGCGGGCGAACGCTCGCCGCGTGCCGAAATTCGCGGCAAGGATGAACTTGACCGGCTCGCAGTCGGCTTCAACGCGATGGTCGATACGCTGGCCGCGAGTGAACAGCGTGCCGAGGGCAACGAATTACGCCTGCGCCTTGCCTCGAAGGCGGCGGGCGTCGGCCTGTTCGAACTCGATTTGCGCGCGGGGGCGATCTACCTCGCATCGGACTGGGTGGCGATGCTGGGCTATACCGAAGGCGAGGTGGGCAGATCGCTCGCGGCGTGGGAGGCACGGCTGCACCCCGAGGACCGGCCGCGCATGGCCGCTTTGCGCGAAAGTACGATCCCGGCTGCGGCCGGGGGCAACGAATTCCGCTTTCGCCTCAAGGCGAAGAACGGGCTCTATCGCTGGATCCTCGGCCGCGGAATGATGTCGTCCGGCGCCGATGGTCGTCCCGCGCGCGTTACCGGAGCGCTGCTCGATGTCACCGAGCGCCGGATGGTGGAACTGCGGCTGCGCGAGAGCGAGGCGCGCTTTCGCTCGATTGCCGCCAACGTGCCGGGCATGGTGTTCGAGTACGTGATGCGGGGCGAGGAGGGGTACTACAGTTATGTGAGCGGCGGGGCGCGCGATCTGTGCGGACGTCAGCCCGAGGAGTTCATCGAACTGAGCGACTTCGCCGGCCTGCTGCACGAGGACGACCGGAAACGCTTCCTCGAAGAGTGCTTCGTGCTCGAGCACACGCTCGGAACGATGAACTGGGAGGGCCGCCTGCGGATCGGGCGCGATGTGAAATGGATCAACATCCGCGCCGCCGCGCACCGCCGGGACGACGCTGTGATCTGGCAGGGCGTGGTTTTGAACATCACCGAGAGCCGCGAGGCCGCGCTGGCCCTGCGTCGCTCGCGCGACGAGGTTCGCGAACTGACCGCGCACCAGGATGGAGTGCGCGAAGAGGAAAAGGCCAGGATCGCGCGTGAAATTCACGACGAATTGGGTGCGACGCTGACCGCGATGAAGATGGATGCCTACTGGCTGGAGCGCCGAAAGGGGGGGCTATCCCCCGAGCAGGCTGCGAAGCTCAAGGAAATGCAGGCCCTCATCGATCAGGCGGTACAATCCACGCGCCGTATCTCGACCGAACTGCGCCCGAGGGTGATTGACGATCTGGGTATCGTCGCGGCGCTGGAGTGGCAGGTGGGAGAATTCCGGCGCCATCGCGGCATCGACTGCCGCTTTGCCGCCGCGCCCGAGGAGATCGATCTCGATGCGGTACGCGCGATCGTATTGTTCAGGATCGTGCAGGAGTCGCTGACCAATATTGCCAAGCATTCCGGCGCGAACAAGGCGAGTGTTGAACTGAACGAGGAGAACGGAAGCATCGTGCTGCGCATCGAAGACAACGGTCGCGGAATCGAAGACGGCGTGGGGAATGCCCTTGGCGCGCCGGGCAAGCCCTTCTCGCATGGACTGCGCGGGATGCAGGAGCGTGCACACCAAATTGGCGCCAGCCTGTCGGTGGGGCGCGGCGCCGAAGGGGGTACCGTAGTGCTGGTGACCATGCCCCGGCTCGCGCCCGGACCGGCGGCGGTACAGGCGGGGCGCTGAGCGATGCTGCGCATCTTTATTGCCGACGATCATGCCGTGGTGCGCGCCGGGCTGCGCCATATTCTGGAGGACACGGGCGAGTTCGCGGTCGTGGGCGAGGCGGCCAACGGCGTCGAACTCCTGGAATTGGTCAGGAGCAGCGAAGTCGATCTGGTGATTCTCGACCTGTCGATGCCCGGGCGCGGCGGGGTGGAGATCCTTCCGCGGCTAAGGGAGGAAAGACCCCGCTTGCCGGTGTTGATCCTGAGCACCTATCCGGAGGAGCAGTACGCGGTGCGTCTCATCAAGGCCGGTGCGGCCGGCTATCTGAACAAGGAAAGCGCGCCGGAATTGCTGGTGCGCGCGGTGCGCCAAATCTTTCGCAACGGGCGCTACATCAGCGAGACGGTGGCCGAGCTGCTTGCCAACCAGGTCGCCGGCCGCGGCGTAACGGCAGGTCACGAACAGCTCTCGAACCGGGAATACGAGGTGCTGCGCCTGCTCGGGTCCGGTAAGACGGTGAGCGAAGTCGCGGAAAAACTCTCGCTCAGCGTGAAGACCGTGAGCACATATCGGACGAGGCTCCTCGCCAAGCTCGGCCTGCACGGCAATGCCGACCTGATTCGTTACGTCATCGAAAGTCGTCTCGCGGACTGATTTTCATTGTCGGCCGCTCTGCGTTGTAGGATGAAAGCCGACGCTGCGCGGGCGACCCCTCCTACGCCCCATTCAGACTGCTTCACTATGCCGGTACTCCGTTCCTGCGCACAATGGATCGCAAGAACGGAAGCGAGGAATTCGCTGAAGGGGGCGGGACCATGTGTGTCAGCGTGTACATTGTCGAGGACGCGGCAGCGGTGCAAAGCCGGCTTCGGCAGGCGATCTCGGAGATGGGTACCGCGAGGCTCGCGGGGGTCGCCGATTGCGAGAGTGACGCGATCCGCGGCATTGTCGAGACCTCGCCCGACGTAGTTATCCTCGACCTGCAACTGCGCCTCGGCAGCGGCATGCGCGTGCTGGAGGCGATCCGCGCCAAGGGTTGCTCGGCACTGGTGGTGGTGCAGACCAACTTCGCCCTTCCCGAGTACCGCGAGCGCTGCCTGCGTCATGGCGCGGATCATTTTCTCGACAAGACCCAGGATGCGTGGCGCCTGTTCGAACTGCTCGGCGAGGTCGCTGCGCGTTGTCCGGACAAGTCCCGCTGCGCGGGGCAAAAGTGTTCAAACAGCCCGCCTGCCTCAGGGTAGCGCAGGCGTTCCGGATGGGTTAGACGTGAGCGATCGAAACCTCGGAGGATGTCATGAACAAAGGCCTGAAGAATCTTCGACTCTGGAAGAAGTTTTCATTGCTGGCTTTGCTTGCGCTGGTGCTGGCGGGTGTTCCTGCCGCCTTCTATGCGACGAACGCGATGCGCACCGTCGAGCGAGCGCGACTCGAGGCGGCGGGCGTACCGCATATTCACGCCGTGATGAAGGTCGTGCAGCTGATGCAACAACATCGCGGACTGAGCGCGATGTTCCTCGGTGCAAGCGTTGCGCAGACGGAACGCGAAAGCAAGCAGGCGGAAGTCGACGCGGCGATGCAGGCGGCCGACGCCGTGTTATCGGGAGGCGGCCATGACAAACCGATTGTCCAGGCCTGGCGCGATGCGCGGGGCGCCTGGGCGGGCCTTGCGCCGGGGGTGGCCGCGCGCGGCATCAACGCCGCGGACAGTTTCGCGCGGCACACCGAAATCGTAAAAGTGCTGGCGGGACTCATTGATCTGCTCGGCGATCACCATGGCCTGTGGCTGGATCACGAAAGGGACAGCAATGCGTTGATCACCGCTTCGTTGCAGGTGCTGCCGCGTGTGGCCGAGGAGCTCGGCCAGGCGCGGGCAAAGGGCTCCATGTACTTGAGCCGTCTCGAAGCGAGCACCAAGGAGAGAATCGAGCTCGGTGCGCTGATCACGAAAGCCGGTGAGGATCTGGAGGCCGCCGAAGCGCATCTGACGAAGGCCTTTGCTGCCTCGCCCGCGCTGCGCAACGCGCTTGATGCGCCCCTCAAATCGCTCGTGTCCAGTACTCGCGCCGCCTTCACGCTGGCGGGCGAGCAGGTCGTGCGACCGGAGGTCCTGTCGGGCTCCGGAACCGAATTCTTTGCGACCTATACGCGCGTCATCGACCAGGCGTTTGATTTCAGCAGCGCGGCGATCGTCGAGCTCGGCAAGCTGCTCGACGCCCGCGAGCGCAGGGTGATGACCGAAGAACTGGCGATGCTGGCCGGCATGATCACGGTCTTTGCGCTGGTGGCGCTGCTCGCACACGCGGTCGTGCGTTCGATCACCGGGCCGGCCGCCGATGCGGTGCGCCTCGCGAATGCGCTAGCGTGCGGCGAGCTCGGTGAACGCGTGTATTGCGATGCCCGCGACGAGATGGGCGAGATGCTTTCCGCGCTCGACACGATGCGCGAATCCCTGGTCGAGGCGATCCAGAGTATTCGCGCCTCGGCCGACAGTGTGGGAAGCGCATCGCAGCAGATCGCCGCGGGAAATCTGGATTTGTCGAGTCGCACCGATGAACAGGCCTCGACGCTCGAGGAAACCGCGTCCTCGATGGAGGAGTTGACCGTCACCGTCAAACAGAACGCGGACAGCGCGCGCAAAGCCAACCAACTCGCGATCGGGGCGTCGAGGGTGGTTGACCAGGGGGGGCAGGCAATGGGCGACGTGGTGAGCACGATGAACGGGATCGCCGATTCGTCGAAAAGGATAGGCGATATCGTCGGTGTGATCGACGGCATCGCATTTCAGACGAATCTTCTCGCGTTGAATGCCGCGGTGGAGGCGGCGCGCGCGGGCGAGCAGGGGCGCGGTTTCGCGGTGGTGGCGGGAGAAGTGAGGGCGCTTGCGCAGCGGTCCGCGGCGGCGGCGAAGGAAATCAGGCAACTGATCGAAACCTCGGTCGAACGCGTGAAGGACGGCACTCAGCTGGTGGAGGGCGCGGGAGCGACGATGGAAAAGATTCTGGTCTCGGTCAGGCAGGTAACCGACATCATGAGCGAGATCGCGGCGGCCTCGGAGGAGCAGTTGCGGGGCATCGAGCAGGTAAACCTCGCGGTGATGCAAATGGATCAGGCGACGCAGCAGAACGCGGCGCTCGTCGAGGAATCGTCGGCGGCCGCCGAGGAAATGGCCAACCAGGCCGGCGATCTGGTGCGCGCAGTGGCACACTTCAAGACCCGGAGCGGGGAAAATGGCCTCGCCACACGCGGGGCCGTCGCGGCGATGCTCGACGAGACGGCGCTGGCGCGACCGGAGAAGCATGATCCACGCGGGCGCACCGCGCACTGGCCGATGCATCACGGCGAGCAGTCCGCGCTGCCGAATCAGTTCGCACATGCCGCCGCAACATGAGATCGATTCCAGGAGATTGGCGAGGCCGGTCGCAGTTCAGCCGCTGCCGGAGCCCGGGCGTCAGAGCGAATTTGCAGGAGATCGGGCGGACTGATTTTCAATTGGGTTTCTTTGTCGCTTGCCGCGGGCGAGTACCCGCAACGGGTGTGAAAGTTTGTCAATTGGCCCAATCCTGTCGCGTGAAATGCATCGCTCATGGATAATCTCCGATCATCGAGTCAGGAACCAGACAATGAGGTCCGAACCGCCGGCGCCGCGGGTCGAACCAGCGATCGCGGGCCAGTTTGGCAATATGGATTCAGGCGGTCGAAACACCAACGGCGACGGTCAATGTAAGGAGCGGTGATCATGCAGATTGCAAGCGCAGAGAAGAATGCCGGGACGGCGAAGTCGTTCTCGATGGGGGACCGGGACGTGGCGGCGGAAGGCCATGAGTACCTCACGTTTTCCCTGGGAACAGAGGAATACGCGGTAGACATTCTCAAGGTGCAGGAGATACGCGGCTATGAAGCCGTGACGCGGATCGCCAATACGCCGGCGTTCATCAAGGGCGTGGTGAACCTGCGAGGGGTGATCGTGCCGATCGTCGACCTGCGCATCAAGTTCGGCGATGCAGAGCCGAAATACGACCAGTTCACGGTGGTGATCGTGCTGAGCGTACTGGGACGTGTGGTCGGGGTGGTGGTCGACGGCGTGTCGGATGTCACCATCCTTGCCGCCGATCAGGTAAAGCCGGCTCCGGAACTCGGCACGCTCGACACCAAGTTCGTGACCGGAATGGGTACGGTCGATCAACGCATGCTGATCATCGTCGACATCGAGCGGCTGCTCTCGTCCACCGAAATGCAGCTCTTCGAGCGTATTGCGGCGAATTGATCGGCTGGCCGGCAGACGATTGCCGGCGTAGCTCATGGTCGGCGCGCCGAATGCGCCTGCGCGCCGAATGATTGCAAGGCAATCCGCAGCGGCGTCGCATGCGACGCCGGTTTCCGCTAGCTCCTTTGGCGCTTCACGGCGCGGCATTCGCAAAGACCGATACAATCGGCGCCTTTCGCGCGATTCGGGAGGGCTGGGGTGACGAAGCAGGGAACGATTTCCTCGCGACGAGGGGTGTTCTTGCTCGCGCTGCTGGCGGTTGCTTTCGCTGGCAACCATGTCGGGGCGCGGCTTGCTTTCGATCACGGTACGAGCATCCCGGCCGCGGTGGCGGTGCGCTCGGGCATCACCGCGCTGGCCATGTTCGTGCTCATGCGCATGGCGGGTGTTACGATCGGGCTCGACCGCCGGATTCTCGCACGAGGCGTCGGTATCGGGGCGCTGGTCGCGCTGCAAAGCTACTGTCTGTATTCGGCGGTGGCGCGGATTCCGGTAGCGCTCGCGCTGCTCGCCTTCAATACTTATCCGCTCTTGCTGGTTCTGCTCATCTGGGCAACCGGCGGTGGTCGCCCCTCGAAGCGGGTATTGATCGCGATTCCCGCGGCTCTGCTGGGTCTGCTGCTCGCGCTTGATGTTCTCGGTTCCATCGAGCGCATGTCGGGCCGCTGGTCGGAGATCGGCGCAGGGATCGTCTGGTCGATGGGCGCCTCGCTATCCTTCACGCTGGTGCTCCATTTTACGGCTCGTGGTCTGCGCGATCTGGACGGCAGACTGCGCAGTATGCTGACCATGGGAGTTGCGGCGATCATTACCGGTCTTGCCGGCGCCGCGACGCACAGTCTTTCGCTGCCTGCCGATGCGCAGGGTTGGCTGGGTCTGGGTTTGCTCACGCTGCTCTACGGCAGCGCCATCTCGGTGATGTTCGCGATCGTGCCCAGGCTCGCCGTGCCAGGCAATATCGCCGCGCTCAATGTCGAGCCGGTGGTGGCGCTGCTGCTGGCGTGGGCGATTCTCGGGCAGGCGGTCGGCGGGACGCAGATTCTCGGGGCGCTGGGGGTGGTCGGCGCCATCAGCTTGATTGCGACGGACAAGTCGCGCTCGCGCTAGCGGCCGCAGGATTCAGGGCGGTCGGGCCGCTACCCGCAACGCCTGTCAGGCGGCGGCGCCGCGGCGCGGCCACTCCGCCGGGGCGATCAGCTATGCCGCCACCGCGCGGACCTCGGCCAGATCGATGATGCCCTCCAGGCATTTCTCGATGCCATCCTGCTTGAGAGTGCGCATGCCCTTGCGGATCGCCGCCTCGCGCAGTTCGTCCGCCGATGCGCGGCGCCGGATCAGCGGCCGCAGATCCTGAGTCGTCACGAGGAGTTCGTGCAAGCCGATTCGACCGGCGTGTCCGGACTGTTTGCACGCGTCGCAGCCTCGCGCCTGCGCGACGCGCAGATCGTTCCCATAGCGCTCGCGCCATTCGTGCATCACCGTCTTTTCGTCGAGCGGCGTCTCGAAGCAGTACTCTTTGACGAGTTCAGCGAGTTCCGTCTTGGACGGGACGGTCAGTATCTTGCATTTGTCGCACAGCTTTCTCGCCAGGCGCTGCGCAAGCACGCCGGTGAGCGAGTCGGCGAAGCTGAAGGGGTCCATCCCCATTTCGAGCAGGCGGACGACGGTTTCTGGCGCGCTGTTGGTATGCAGGGTCGAGAGCACCACGTGTCCGGTGAGCGAGCCTTCGATCGCCATCGACGCGGTGACCGCATCGCGCATTTCGCCCACCATGATGATGTCCGGATCGCCGCGCAGGAACGAGCGCAGCGCCGCGGCGAAGGTCCAGCCGGCGCGCGGATTGACCTGCACCTGGCGCAGGCGCGGCTGGGTAAT
>JAOUFA010000054.1 GCA_029858545.1 Betaproteobacteria bacterium | reverse complement strand
AACGCGAGCAGCACCGCCGCACTGCCCAGATCCTTGGCGCGCTTGGAGAGCGCATGGTGCTCGAGTGAGACGCGGTCGACCACCGCCTCGACCGCGGAATTGAGCAGTTCGACGACCAGCACCAGGATCACGCTTCCGGCGAGCAGGGCACGTTCGGCCCCATTCGCGCCCAGCCAGAGGCCGAGTGGCACGAAACCCAGCGCCGCAGCGAGTTCCATGCGGAACGCTTCTTCATGGCGAACCGCCGCGACGAGTCCTGCGAGGGAATAGCGCGTCGCATCGATGAAACGGCCCAGGCCACGACGGGTGCGCGGCGGGCGACGGTATTCATTCTCGTGCTGGGCGCTGCTCATCGTCGGTGTCTCCGCTTGCTCGCAATGAGCAATCCTAGCAGCTTGAACCGCCCGATCGTCCGCCATTGAGCGAAGCCCGCGTCTGGGCTAGAATTGCGCCCCTTTAGGCGCGTAGCTCAGCTGGTTAGAGCACTACCTTGACATGGTAGGGGTCGTTGGTTCGAGTCCAATCGCGCCTACCAACTGTTAAAGGCGGCGACAGGTCGCCGCTTTAACTCCGCGCGTTGGAACGGACGCTGCGCGCCGTTCGACGCGCGGTTTTCGTTTTGGACGCATGATCAACGTTAAATTGCCTGACGGGTCGGTCAAGTCCTTTGCGGGGCCGGTGGCGGTCGCCGAGGTGGCGCTTGCAATCGGCGCAGGGCTCGCGCGCGCAGCGCTCGCGGGCAGGGTCGACGGCAGAATCGTCGATACGAGCCATCGCATCGAAGCCGATGCCGATCTGGCCATTATCACGGAACGCGATGCGCAGGGTATCGAGGTGCTGCGTCATTCTTCGGCGCACCTGCTCGCGCACGCGGTGAAGGAACTCTTTCCCGAGGCGCAGGTGACGATCGGGCCGGTGATCGAGAACGGCTTCTACTACGATTTCTCCTACAAGCGCCCGTTCACGCCCGATGACCTGGCGGCAATCGAGAAGAAGATGGCCGAGATCGCGAAACGCGATCTGCCGGTGGTGCGCAAGCTGATGCCGCGCGACGAGGCGGCTAAATTCTTCCGTGCGCAGGGCGAGGCCTACAAGGCGGAGATCATCGCGGCGATTCCCGCAGACCAGGATATTTCGCTCTACGAGCAGGGCAACTTCGTCGATCTGTGCCGCGGGCCGCACGTGCCCTCGACCGGGCGCCTCAAGGTGTTCAAGCTGATGCGCGTCGCGGGCGCCTACTGGCGCGGAGATTCGAAGAACGAGATGCTCCAGCGCATCTACGGCACCGCCTGGGGCAAGAAGGAAGACCAGGACGCCTACCTCAAGATGATCGAGGAAGCCGAGAAGCGCGATCACCGGCGCCTCGGCACGCAACTCGATCTCTATCATATGCAGGACGAGGCACCGGGCCTGGTGTTCTGGCATCCCAAGGGCTGGACGGTATGGCAGGGGATCGAGCAGTACATGCGCCGCGTGTACCGCGATAACGGTTACCAGGAAGTGCGCTGCCCGCAGATTCTCGACCGCAGTCTGTGGGAGCGCACCGGGCACTGGGAGAACTACCGCGAGAACATGTTCACCACCGCATCGGAGAGCCGCGACTACGCGGTGAAACCGATGAACTGTCCGGGGCACATACTGGTGTTCAACAAGGGGGTCCGGAGCTATCGCGAACTGCCTTTGCGTTACGGCGAATTCGGTTCCTGCCACCGGAACGAGCCCTCGGGTGCACTGCACGGGCTGATGCGCGTGCGCGGTTTCGTGCAGGACGACGGACATATCTTCTGCACCGAGGATCAGATTCTCGACGAATGCACCGCGTTTACCGTGCTGCTGCAGAAGGTGTACCGCGACTTCGGCTTCCAGAACGTGATCTACAAGGTCGCGACGCGGCCCGCCAAGAGGATCGGCGAGGATGCGCTGTGGGACAAGGCGGAGCGGGCGCTTACTGAGGCTCTGGGCCGCTCGGGCGTGGAGTTCGAGCTCTCGCCGGGCGAAGGGGCGTTCTACGGTCCAAAGATCGAGTATTCGCTCAAGGATGCGATCGGGCGCGTCTGGCAATGCGGCACGATCCAGGTCGACTTCAATATGCCCGGGCGCCTGGGTGCCGAGTACGTCGCCGCGGACAACACCCGCAAAACGCCGGTGATGCTGCACCGGGCAATCGTTGGTTCGATGGAGCGCTTTATCGGCATATTGATCGAGAACCACGCGGGCGCCTTCCCGCTCTGGCTGGCGCCCCAGCAGGTCGTGGTGATGAGCATCTCCGAGCACCAGGCCGACTATGCCGAGGGAGTTGCGCAAAAGCTGCGGGAGGCCGGGTTCCGCGCATCGGCAGATTTGCGAAACGAGAAAATTTCCTATAAGATTCGAGAACATAGCCTGCAAAAGCTTCCCTACCAGGTGGTCGTGGGCGAGAAGGAAAAGCAGGCGGGTAATGTGGCCGTGCGTACGCGCAGCGGTGAAGACCTCGGGGCAATGAGTTTCGAAGACTTCGTCGCGCGCCTCCGGATGGAGGCCGAAGCGCTGGGCACGGCCTGATTTTTTCGCGATCTGGGGATCGCGACGGTCAGCGCGGCAACCGTGAGAGCCGCTGGTAGAGGAGATCGTACTCATCGCACTCGAAAGGTCGCAACGCATCAACCGGGAAATCACTTCCCCCGAGGTGCGCCTGGTAGCAGAAGACGGGGAACAGCTGGGTGTCGTGGCCATTGCCGACGCACTGCGTCTGGCGGAGGAGAAGGATGTCGATCTCGTAGAGATCGCACCGACCGCCAAGCCGCCCGTGTGCAAGCTCATGGATTTCGGCAAGTTCCGTTATCGCGAGCAAAAGAAGGCACACGAGGCCAAGCTCAAACAGAAGCAGATCCAGGTCAAGGAAATCAAGTTTCGCCCGCGCACCGACGAGGGCGACTACCAGATCAAGCTCGGCAAGCTGATCCAATTCCTTGAGGAGGGCGACAAGGCAAAGGTGACGTTGCGGTTCCGGGGACGCGAGATGGCGCACCAGGAATTCGGTATGCGGGTGCTCGAACGGGTGCGCGCGGATCTCGAAGAGCACGGAGTGGTCGAGCAATTTCCGAGGCTTGAAGGGCGGCAAATGGTGATGGTGTTGTCGCAGAAGAAGAAGCTGGTCGCCGCCAAGCCGAAGAAGTCCGAGAAGTCCGAGAAGTCCGAGAAGTCCGAGAAGTCCGAGAAGTCCGAGAAGTCTGAGAAGTCTGAGAAGTCTGAGAGGGCCGGCGCGGAAGCGGCGGCAAAGCCCGACACCGCCGAGGCAAGTCCGGTCAAGCAGGCGGGCGGCTGAAAGAGCAGGAATCCGCCGGGAGGCAGTGTTGTCCAGGCGATACAAGTGGTTGTCCGGGTATCAAGCGTTCGCGTAGTGGACCACCCGGCGCCAAGCTAAAAGAGGAGTTGTTGTTCCATGCCCAAGGTAAAGACGAAGAAGAGCGCCGCCAAGCGGTTCAAGGTGCGCTCGAGCGGCGGTATCAAGCGCTCACAAGCTTACAAACGCCATATCCTGACCAAGAAGTCGCAAAAGCGCATTCGCCAGTTGCGCGGCACGACCAACGTGCACCCGAGCGACAGGCGGCAGGTGATGGCCATGATGCCTTACGCGGGTTAAGGAGGGCACATGCCAAGAGTCAAACGTGGGGTAACGGCGCGCGCGCGCCATAAGAAGGTCCTCAAGCAGGCGAAGGGATTCCGCGGCCGCCGCGGCAGCGCCTATCGGATCGCCAAACAGGCGGTAATGAAGGCGGGGCAGTACGCGTATCGCGACCGTCGCCAGAAGAAACGTGATTTCCGCGCGCTCTGGATCGCGCGTATCAACGCGGCGGTGCGCGAGCTGGGAATGAATTACAGTACTTTCATGGCGGGTCTTAAGCGCGCGAATATCGAAATTGATCGCAAGGTGCTCGCCGATCTGGCGGTCGCCGACAAGCCAGCCTTTGCACGCATCGCCGGTCAGGTGAAGGCGGGCATCGCACACTGAAGGTTCGTCGTCCCTCCGACCCGTTTGCGGAGCGGAGGGAGGGTTTTCTGTCATGTGGAATCTCGAAGCCATCGTTGCGCGTGCGCAGGTCGACTTCGGCGCGGCAGGCGATCCTGCGAGCCTGGAGAACGCAAAAGCGCGCTATCTCGGTAAGAGCGGGGAACTGACCGCGCTTCTCAAGACGCTCGGCACGTTGCCCGCCGACGAGCGCAAGAGCGCAGGCGCGGCGATCAATGCTGCGAAGGAGAGGCTCGAACAGGCGCTCGACGCGCGCCGCGCGGAACTCGCCGGGGAGAAGCTCGCGGCGCGCCTCGCGGAGGAAGCGCTCGATGTGACCCTGCCCGCGCGTGGACGAACGCGCGGCGGAGTGCACCCGGTGATGCGTACCTGGCAAAGGATCGAAACGATCTTCCAGTCGATCGGCTTCGACATCGCCGACGGGCCGGAAATCGAAACCGACTGGTACAACTTCACCGCACTCAATAACCCCGAGAACCATCCCGCGCGCTCGATGCAGGATACGTTCTACGTGGACATGAAGGATGTCGACGGCAAGCAATTGCTGCTGCGCACGCATACCAGTCCGATGCAGGTGCGCTACGCGCGCCTGCATCGCCCGCCGATCAAGGTTATCGCGCCGGGCCGTACCTATCGCGTCGATTCGGACGCGACGCATTCGCCGATGTTCCATCAAGTCGAGGGGTTGTGGATCGACGAGCAGGTGAGCTTTGCCGATTTGAAAGGCGTGTATACCGACTTCCTGCGTCGATTTTTCGAGACCGACGACTTGCAGGTACGCTTTCGGCCGTCGTATTTCCCGTTCACCGAACCGTCCGCCGAAATCGACATGAAATTCGATTCGGGGCCCCACAAGGGGCGATGGTTGGAGATCTCGGGCTCGGGTCAGGTGCATCCCGACGTGGTGCGCAACTTCGGGCTCGACCCAGAGCGCTATATCGGGTTCGCCTTTGGCTCGGGCCTCGAGCGTCTCACCATGCTGCGCTACGGAATAGACGATCTGCGCCTGTTCTTCGAAGGCGATCTGCGTTTCCTGAAGCAGTTCTCCTGATCGGCGGCCATGCAACTTCCTGAAAGCTGGTTACGCAGCATGTGCGATCCGTCGATCTCGATGCAAGAGTTGGCGCATCTGCTGACGATGTCGGGACTCGAAGTCGAGGACTGCCAGCCGCTCGCCGCGGCCTTCAGCGGCGTGGTGGTGGCGCAAATCATCTCGGTCGAGAAACATCCGAACGCCGACAAGCTTTCGGTATGCCGGGTCGATGCCGGGAACGGCATGTTGCAAATCGTCTGCGGGGCGCCGAATGTGCGCCCCGGCATGAAGGCGCCTCTCGCCCGGGTCGGCGCGCGGCTCGCGGGCAAGGACGGAACTCCGATCGAAATCGCCGCGGCGAAGATGCGCGGCATCGAGAGCCAGGGCATGCTTTGCTCGGGACGCGAACTCGGGCTGTCGCAAGATCATTCCGGGCTGCTCGATCTGCCTGCGGAGGCGCCGATAGGCCGCGACCTGCGCGAGCAACTGGCACTCGCCGACCAGGTGATCACCATCAATCTGACCCCCAACCGCGCCGATTGCCTGTCGGTGCTCGGAGTCGCGCGCGAAGTCGCGGCGCTTTCCGGTGCGAAACTCATCACCCCGGAGATCGTGCCCGTCGCGCCGACAGGCAAGGCGCGACATCCGATTCGTATCTCCGACGCGAGCGGCTGCGGCCGCTTCAGCGGTCGTGTGATCCGTGGCGTCAATGCCGCGGCACCGACGCCGGAGTGGATGAGGCAGCGCCTGGAGCGCGCCGGCCAGCGCAGCATTTCGGCGCTGGTGGACGTCACCAACTACGTGATGCTCGAACTGGGTCGTCCGCTGCACGTCTACGATCTCGACAAACTGCGCGGCCCGATCGACGCGCGCTTTGGCCGCAAAGGCGAAAGACTCAAGCTCCTCAACGAGCAGGAGGTGGAGGTCGACGAGACGGTGCTGTGCATCGCCGACGACTCGGGGCCTATAGGCCTAGCGGGCATCATGGGCGGTGATTCGACCAAAGCCGAAGTCACGACGCGCAATATCTTTCTTGAATCGGCGTTCTTCTTCCCCGAAGTGATCGCGGGGCGCGCGCGACGGTTCAATTTCGCGAGCGACGCCGCGCATCGCTTCGAGCGCGGCGTGGATTTCGACAACAACCTCGACGGCATCGAGCGCGCGACGCGGCTGATTCTCGATCTCTGCGGAGGCGAGGCCGGACCGACCGAGGACATTGTCGCGAGGCTGCCGGAACGAAACGCGGTGCGCATGCGCGCTGCGCGCGCGCGCAGGGTGATCGGCGTGGCGATTTCCGGCAATGAGATGTCGGATATCTTCGGGCGCCTGCGCCTGCCGTTCCGGCGCGAGGGTTCCGGCGAGAGTGAAGCATTCCTGGTAACGCCGCCTTCGTACCGTTTCGATATCCGGATCGAGGAAGACCTGATCGAAGAGGTGGCGCGCGTCTACGGTTTCGAGCGCATTCCCGCGCATCCGCCGCGCGCGGCGGCGACAATGGGTGCTGCCGCCGAGGGTCGCCGCACGTTGCACGAGCTGCGGGCGCGGCTTGCCGCCTGTGACTACCACGAAGTCGTCAATTTCAGTTTCGTCGAGCCACAGTGGGAAGAAGATCTCTCCGGGCAGGCGAACCCGATCAGATTGCTCAATCCGATTGCCAGCCAACTCTCGGTGATGCGCAGCTCGTTGATCGGCGGGTTGGTCGCGAACCTCAGGCATAACGCAACACGCAAGCTGCCGCGAATCCGCGTGTTCGAAATCGGGCGCGCCTTCCTGCGCGCCCCTCAGCTGGAGGATGGCGCACTCACCGTGGCGGGAATCGAACAGCCTCTGCGCATCGCGGGCGCGGCATTCGGACCGGCCGTCGACGAACAGTGGGGCGTGCCGACGCGCGCGGTGGACTTCTTCGACGTCAAGGCCGATCTTGAGGCGCTGCTCGCACCCATCGCCTGCCGTTTCGAGGCGGCCAGCCACCCCGCCTTCCATCCCGGCCGCTCGGCGCGCGTGTTGACGGGCGACGCGGCCGCGGGCGGGAGGGCCATCGGCTGGATCGGCGAATTGCATCCGAAATGGCAACAAAAGTACGAACTACCCCAGTCCGCGGTGCTGTTCGAAGTCGACGCCGCTGCGATCATGGTGATTCGTATTCCGCGCCCAGAAGTGCCGTCGAAATTCCCGGCGGTGATACGCGACCGTGCTGTGGTTGTCGATAATTTCGTGCCGGCGCAGGCATTATTGGATGCGATGGGCCAGCATCAACGGTCCATCGTGAAAGAAGTCCGCATCTTCGACGTCTACCAGGGCTCGAACGTTCCGAAAGGGCAAAAAAGCATTGCGTTTCGGGTAGTTATGCAAGATACTGAGCGTACTCTCACAGATGTCGAGGCCGATCAGGCCTGCGACGAGCTGGTCGAAGCGCTGGGTCGTCGGTACTCAGCAACCATAAGAAACTAAAAGAGAAAGCCGTATTTTGCGATGACTTTGACTAAAGCAGAACTTGCTGACCTGCTCTTCGAGAAAGTCGGGCTCAACAAGCGCGAGGCCAAGGATATGGTCGAGGCTTTCTTCGAAGAAATTCGCGGGGCTTTGGAGCGCGGCGAAAGTGTCAAGCTGTCAGGATTCGGAAATTTTCAATTGCGCAACAAACCGCAACGTCCGGGGCGCAATCCCAAGACCGGCGAGGAAATCCCTATCAGCGCACGCCGCGTCGTCACCTTCCATGCGAGCCAGAAGCTGAAGGCATTGGTGGAAAGCGCGAACCATGGAGCAAAACCGCAAGAAGCTTGATCTGCCGCCGATTCCTGCGAAGAGGTATTTCACGATCGGCGAGGTGAGCGAACTGTGCGGAGTCAAGCCGCACGTGTTGCGCTACTGGGAGCAGGAATTCACCCAGCTCAAACCGGTCAAGCGACGCGGCAACCGGCGCTACTATCAGCACCATGAGGTGCTGCTCATCCGTCGCATTCGCGAACTGTTGTACGAAGAAGGTTTCACGATCAGTGGCGCCCGCAATCGTCTCGATGGCAATTCCCACGCCCAGGAAGAGCGTGCCGAAGCTGCGGGTCGCAATGGCTCGTCGGCCGAATTCGACCTCAGCGCGATCCGTCGTGAGTTGCGTGAATTGCTCGCGGCGCTTCGCAACTGAAGCGCCGCGCCGGAGTGGACTGATATAATTCATCAGTTCGGGGCGTAGCGCAGCCTGGTAGCGTACCTGCATGGGGTGCAGGTGGTCGGAGGTTCAAATCCTCTCGCCCCGACCAGTCAATTCAAAGGCTTCCGTCAGGAGGCCTTGATCGTTTTGGGCGCCGCGCCCCGGTGAGCGCTTCCATTCAGCATTCAGATATCCGGACGCGCCACGAACACCGGTGCGAACCCGCCTCCCGGTGTACGGAAATTGGTGGTCTGACCCTGGTAAAGGCGCGCCGCAACCAATTGGACGGTGCCGGCGTATGCATACGCGCGTACGTCGAGTTTCAGTTCGATGGCCGGGCCATCCCCGGCGACGATCCGTCCGCTTGGAAGTACGAGCGCCTGCGCGACGTACTGCTGCGCACGGATTTCGCTCCAGACGCGGTGGGTGAGCTTGTCGCCGCGATACGCCGCCTTGCCTCCATAGCCGGAGACCGGCTTGAAGAAATAGCCCCGGCGCTGCGACCACAGCCGCTGCGCGTTGTCCTCGGTCACCGGCTCAGTGGCCGGGATGTGTTCGAGCAGCAGCGCGCGATCGTCGTCCGGAACGTCGAACGCTTGTAGGGCCGCGGCGTTGCCCAGCCACTCGAGGTTGCGCTTGTTCGCGTAGAGGGCGTGCGCACGCGGGTGCGGGGTGACCACCGTCGCGCCCGCTTCGTAGGCGGCGCGCAGTGCACTGTGGCCCGACTCCTCGAAGTAGAAATCGGTAAGCCGGTTATAGACCAGGTCGATTGCGGTATCGGCATGCCAGAGCCTGCCGTCGCGATATTCGAGTGCGCGGGCATCCGCGATCAACGAGCGCGCGCCAAAGCGCGCGAAGAGGCGCTCGAACAGCCGGAACTCGGGATGAAGATACTGCTCCCCCGGCTGGTCATCGACGATCGCGATACACCCGAGAGGAAGACCGCGGCGCTGGCTGCGCCACTCTTGCTCGAACATGGCGTAGATCTGCTCCTCGAACCGCCAGGGGTCGCCCGCGTGTACGAAGATGTCTCTCTCGGCTTCCTCGCAACAGGCCGCCTGCGCGCGCGCCAGAGCGGCATTGACCAGCGCGCCGCCGGCATTGGTGTTGATTTCAATGAGTTTCGGTCCGGAAGCGCTCAGGTGAAAATCAAAACCGAATAGAACGCCTTGCGGACCGAATTCGAGCTTCGCGATCGCCGGTGCGGCGGCCATCACCGCCGCGCGGTAACCCGGAAGTGCTACGACGCGCTCGATTGCGGCGATCAATTCGCCTATCTTGACGAGATCTTCGGGTGAGAGAAACACCGCCGTCGAGGACACCAGATGAGGGCGCGTGCGCGTGATTTCATCGGCGAGTCCGGCGAGCGAGGGATCGGTTTCCAGATGACGACGCAAGCGGTCGGTATCCAGCGTGCGGCAGGCACAACGGCGATTCAGCGCCTGCGCCAGGGAAATAGCCTCCCCGCCCAAAGGCGGATGAACCGGGGCGTTCACGGCTTGGAACCCTCGCGCCGCGTATTCGCACAGCATTCGGCCTTCAGGAAATTGCTGAGCTTGCGAATTTCGTCATAGCAGGCGGTACAGATCAATTCGCGGCCCCGTCTTTCCTGACCTACCAGGCGCGCCCCGACCAGGGTACCCAGATGGTGCGCCAGAGTTGACGGCGGCATGCCCAGTTCGGCCTGCAGATCGGAGACATTCATGCCGCGCGCCCCGGCGCGCAAGAGCGACTTGTAGACACGCAAGCGCACCGTGCTTCCCAGCGCGCCAAGCATCGCCGCAGCCCCGGACTCGTCCATGGTCGCCTTCCCCATGCCGCGATATTACACCTAATTCCCTAGTTGTATAATTCCATGATGAGCGGGCTCGCGTCGCGGCTGGTGCCGATTGGCTCGCCCGGTGTATCCTGCCGAACCGCACACGCCGACCGATTTCTCCGCATGCCGTTGCCGCTACGACTTGAATTCGAGCGCCGACCGTCCGCGTTGCACTACATGGCGCGGGCATTGGGTACGCGTCGCAGGCTGCGACAGGGCGTGCCGTTTCCCGGAATCGAGGCATCTTGGCGGGGGTACCGCGCGCCGACACGAGATGTGCAGGATTTCTGCCGTCTTTCCGCGCTTCAATCGGCCGATGCAATGCCGCTCCTGTTCCTGCACGCCACTCTGTTTCGCTTGCAAATGACGGTGCTGACCCATCCCGCCTTCCCGTTGCCGATCTGGCGCGTCCTGCAGATCCGCAACCGCCTGTACTGGCGGCGTTCCGTGGCACTTGATACACGACTCGACTTGCTCGTATCCGTCGCCGGTCATCGCTCTCTCGAGCGCGGTATCGAAGTCGACCTTGCCGCCTCGGTGCGCGCACGCGACGACATCGTGTTCGAGAACCTGGTGACGTTCTATATGCGCGGACGATTCGCCCGGGAACGTACTTCTTCGCCCTGGGCCGGCGCACCGGCGCTCGACGGCATCGAGGTCGCGCACTGGCACCAAACCCGAGCCGGCGCATTGCGTTTCGGCGAATTGACCGGAGATTACAACGGCATACACCTCTGGTCGCCCTATGCGCGGCTTTTGGGTTTCAAGCGGGCCTTTGCGCACCCGCAGCGGGTGCTTGCGCAATGCCTGGAGCGCATTTCCGGCCCCACTCTTCCCGCGTCGGGACGGCTCGATGTCTGGCTGAAGGGACCGGTGTATTACGGTGCCGAGCTGAGGTTGCGCCGCCAAGAGGAAGCGGACGGCACGCGCTTTGCGCTCTGGACCGCGGAAGACGAACGTCCGGCGATCGTCGGGCATTTGCGTGACGCGCGGCCCGCAGAATCCCTGGCGGACTGATGCGCGATCCAGTCCGCATGCGGTTTGCGATACCCGCGCAAAGGAAGCTCCGGCGCGCGGTTGCCGAAGCGCGCGCTCAACGTGGCATCGCGCGGGCGAGCGCCACGCGAACCTGATCGAGCTGCGCGGCAGCCGCCCTTTCTCCCTCGAGAATCGCCAGGTGTTTCGACTGGAAGTCGGTGCCGTTGATATGGCCGATGGCTGGCCGAATCACCACATCCGCACGGCCCAGCTCTGTCTGGGCCAGCGCCGCACCCATGATATTGAAGGTCTGTAACAGCACCTCGATGGTGGTCGCGACCGACGCCTGCAACGGTCGCGTCGAAATGTCCACCGCGATGACCACCTCCGCGCCCATGTCGCGCGCCACCTTCACCGGAACCGGACTGACCAGACCTCCGTCGACATACTCTCGTTCGCCAATGCGGGCAGGCTGGAAGATGCCCGGCACGCTCGAGGAAGCACGTACTGCCAAACCCGTGTTGCCCCGGCGGAAGACGATCATTTCCCCGCTCTGCAGGTCGGTCGCCACGACGCCCAGCGTGCGCGCGAGGGCCTCGATGGGACGGTTGCTAAGCGCCCGGTTGACGAAATTCTGCAGGGCCTCGCCACGAATCACGCCGCGATCGGGAAGCGACCAGTCGCTCATGGTGCTGTCGTCCATGGCAAGTGCCAGCTTTTGCAACTCAAAACCCGTGGTGCCGCTCGCGTAGAGCGCACCGACCACCGCGCCGGCGCTCGTGCCGACGATGATGTCCGGTACGACACCGGCCGACTCGAGGATCTTGATCACGCCGATATGTGCGAAGCCTCGCGCCGCGCCGCCGCCGAGCACCAACGCCAGCCGCGGCCGGCGGGGCGAGTCGGTGGCGGGTTTGTCCGGCGCGCCGAATTCGGCCGCCGGGCCCACCACGGACACCGGGGCAGGCTGGCTCGCGCAACCGGCAAGCAGAAGAAACATCAGGAGTGTGAGAGGGCGCATGGTCGGCAGACGGCGGGCTAGCGCGGCCGCGGCGGCCGCATCGATTCGAGCATTGTAGCGGCCAGCGGCACCGACGCGCCGATCCCCACCCCACCGCAATGCGCCGCCGGCTCTGGGGCAGCTGCGCGGGATTCGGTACGGGCATCACACGCCCCGCCGAGCGAGGCACCGCGCCGATCAAGCCGCGCGGCCACGCCGAATGCCATAATGATGACGCGTCATCCCTTGGGGTCCGCAACCCCTGATCTGCGGGGCGGGGTTTCCCGGGACGCGCCGGCCGTCAAGTGTTGTCGCGGCAGGAGTTTCGTCCTTTCTTTTCAAATGTCGCGCGGTCAAGGTTGAGGGGGGCCGCGCCGATGGCGGTGGGCAGAGGTGGACATAAAGTGAATCTTGGCGCGAAGCGCATACTGGTTGTCGAAGACGAGGGGATCATCGCGATGGAGCTCGCGCAGAATTTGCGCGAGCTCGGATTCGAAGTGATCGGTCCGGCCAACGAGGGCGAACGCGCGCTGGCCCTCGCCGAGAAGGATCCTCCCGATCTGGTGCTGATGGATATCGTCATCAAGGGCGCGATGGACGGCATCGAAACCGCCGAACGCATGCGCAGCCAGCGCGACGTTCCGGTGGTGTTTCTGACCGCGTTCGGCGACGACGCCACCTTGCAACGTGCGAAAGGCGCAGCGCCCAACGGTTACCTGATCAAGCCCTACCGGAGCGACGAGCTCAGGCCGGTGCTCGAGATGGCGATGCACAAGCACCAGATCGAACTCCGCTTGCGCGAGAGCGAGTCGCGATTTCACGCCGCCTTTCACGACGCGGCGACCGGTATGGCGCTCATCGCCGACGATGGTCGCATGCAGGAGGTCAATCACGAACTCACCGGCATGCTGGGTTTCTCGGCTGCTGAGCTTCTCGATATGAAATTCGACGAGATCGTGCAGCCCGAACACGCCGCGCAGGCGCGCGCGATGCTGGCCGACCTCGAGAGCGGCGACCTTCCGTCGGTGCGGTTCGAGACGAAACTTTGCCATCGTACGGGCCTCGAATTCTGGGTGCAGTTGAACATTTCCGCGCTGCGCGACGATCGGCGCCGTCCCTTCCGATACATCGTCCAGGTCCAGGACATCGATGCCCGCAAGCGCGCCGAGGAGGATCTGGCACGACACCGCGACAGGCTCGAGGAACTCGTCACCGAGCGTACGCGCGAGCTGCTCACCGCGAAGGAGGAGGCCGAGCGCGCGAGCCACGCGAAAAGCGAGTTCCTCGCGCGTATGAGCCACGAGTTGCGCACCCCCATGAATGCGATTCTCGGATTCGCACAGGTGCTCGGACTGGAAGACGTCCCGCCGAAGCAAATGACCATGGTGCGCGAAATCGTGCAGGCAGGCGAGCACCTGTTGGCGATGATCAACGACTTGCTCGACCTGGCGCGAATCGAAACCGGAAAGCTGCAAGTCGATTCGGCGACGGTGGTTCCCGATAGCATTGTTCTCCAGGCTGTCCAACTCGTCACCCCGCTCGCCGCGGAGCGGAATGTTTCGATCGTCAACCAATCCGGCGCTGTTGGCGAAGTGCTCGCCGATGCGGCCCGGCTGCGTCAGATTCTCGTCAGCCTTCTCTCCAATGCGATCAAGTTCAACCGAAAGGGCGGCAACGTCGTGATCGAAACGCGGCGCCACGACGGCAATTTGATACGCATATCAATCACCGACACGGGCGTGGGTATCGCCGCGGAGGAGATCCCTTTGTTGTTCCGTCCTT
>JAOUFA010000437.1 GCA_029858545.1 Betaproteobacteria bacterium | reverse complement strand
GAGGACAAGGCGCAGGTGCGCGGCCGCTCAGTGGTGGTGAAGAAGTTGCAACCCCTGCCGATCGAGGCGGTGGTGCGCGGCTATCTCATCGGCTCGGGCTGGAAGGACTACCAGAAGACCGGCAAGGTCTGCGGCATCGAGTTGCCCAGGGATCTGCAGCAGGCGCAGAAGCTTCCCGAGCCGATCTTCACCCCGGCGACCAAGGCCACCGACGGTCACGACGAGAACATTTCGTTCGAACAGGTCGAGGTGCTGATCGGCAAGGATCTCGCCGCGCGGGTGCGCGAAGTGAGTATCCGTCTCTACACCGAGGCGTCCGACTACGCGGCCACCCGCGGCATCATCATTGCCGATACCAAGTTCGAGTTCGGTCTCGACCCCAAGGGCACTCTGGTGCTGATCGACGAAGTACTCACCGCCGACTCGTCGCGTTTCTGGCCCGCCGATGCGTATTGCGTCGGCAGCAGCCCGCCGTCGTTCGACAAGCAGTACGTGCGCGACTATCTCGAGTCGCTCACCTGGGATAAGACCGCGCCTGCGCCGAGGCTGCCGGCGGACGTGATCGAGCGGACAACGAACAAATACCGCGAGGCACTCGAGCGGTTAACTGGGAGGATCCTCGCATGAGTACCTTGGTTGGCATCGTCATGGGTTCGACCTCGGACTGGGACTGCATGAAGCACGCCGCCGCGATGCTCGATGAATTCGGCGTGGGCTACGAGGCGAAGGCGATGAGCGCGCACCGCAGCCCCGAATTGGTCGCCGAATGGACTCGGGCGGCGGCCGGGCGCGGCATGAGATGCCTGATCGCCGGCGCGGGCGGTGCGGCGCACCTGGCCGGCGTGGTCGCCGCACACACCCCGCTGCCGGTGCTCGGTGTGCCGATGCCCTCCAGGCATCTGCAGGGGCTCGACTCGCTGCTCTCCACGGTGCAGATGCCCAAGGGCATTCCGGTGGCGACCTTCGCGATCGGCGATGCCGGCGCGGCGAACGCGGCGCTGTTCGCGATCGCGATGCTCGCGCTCTCGGATGCGGCGCTCGCGAAGAAGCTCGCCGAATTCCGCGTGCGGCAGACCGAGGCGGTGAAGAAGGCCGAACTGCCCAAGTCGTGAACGAGGAGATCCGCCGCGCGGCCGGGATCTTGCGTGCGGGCGGCCTCGTCGCCTTTCCCACCGAAACCGTCTATGGGCTCGGCGCCGACGCGTCGAATGCGCAGGCGATCGCGCGTCTGTACGCGGTGAAGGGGCGGCCTGCTGAGCATCCGGTGATCGTGCACTTCGATACTGCGGCGCGTGCTTTTGCCTGGGCGCGGGAGTTGCCCGAAGCGGCGCATGCGCTTGCGGCGAAGTTCTGGCCCGGACCGCTTACGCTGATCGTTCGGCGCGCGCCGCATGTCGGCGATTTCGTCACCGGGGCACAGCTCGCCGTCGGCCTGCGCGTACCCGCGCATCCGGTGGCCCGGGAATTGCTCGCCGTATTCGCGGAGCTCGCGGGCGATGTGCGCCGCGCCGGTATCGCCGCGCCTTCGGCCAACCGCTTCGGCCGCGTCTCGCCGACCACCGCGGCGCACGTGCGCGCCGATCTCGGCGGCGAGGTGGATCTGGTGCTCGAAGGCGGCGCGAGCGAAGTCGGCATCGAATCGACCATCGTCGATCTGACGCGCGCGCGGCCCGCGATCCTGCGCCCCGGGCGCGTCAGCGCGGCGCAGATCGAGGCCGAGGTCGGTGCGCTCGACGCGGCGCAGGGCGCGCCACGCCACTCGGGCGGGCTCGAGCGTCACTACGCGCCGCGGACTCCGGCGTTGCTCGTCGCCTCGCACGCGTTCGATGGCGAGATCGCCAGGCGCCGCGGACGCATCGCGGCGCTCGCGTATTCGCGCCCCGACGAGCGCGTCGCGCTGTGGCTGCGCATGCCGCAGGAGCCGCAGGCCTATGCGCAGCGCCTGTACGCCGCGCTGCGCGAACTCGATCTTGCGGGTTGCGACGTGATCCTCGTCGAGGCGCCGCCCGAGACGCCGGAGTGGGCGGCAGTGCGCGACCGATTGCGGAGGGCGGCCGAGGCCTAGCGCCGGTCGTTTGCGCGGCGAAGGTCGCGATATGATGCGCGCAGCGCGTCCCGTTCATTTCCATTCAGGACTCCTTCATGCCCGCTTGGCTCATTCCCGCACTCAAGGCCGTTCTTCCGCACCTCGGGACGATCGTTTCCACCGCCGCGCCGGTATTCACCAAGAAGAGCGCCGACGCGGCCGCCGGCCAGGCGAGCCTGCTGCAACAGCAAGTTACCGAACTCCAGGCCGCGGCATCCCGTAACGACGCGCACATCAAGGAGCTCGCCGCACAGATCCAGCGCACCGTCGAGGCTTTCGACAAGGGACTGTCGGTCGCGGAACGAAGGCAGCAGCCGATGCGGACGCTCTGTATCGTGACGACGGTGTTGTCCCTGGCGTCGCTGGGCATCGCCCTGTTCGTTCTTCTGGTGCGATGAGCCCTGACCGCGGCCGGGTCACGCAGAGATCCAGACGTTCACTGACCATCGCTGCGCTGCCTGCTCGCGCTCGCGGCGCGCGCGAGCTCGTTCGGGAGGTTTGAGCCATGTCCCGACTCGCACTCCTGGTGGGCGCTTCGAGTGGAGTCGGCGCCGCCACTGCCAAGGAACTCAGTCGCCGCGGATGGACGGTCGTTTTGTCCGCGCGGTCCGAGGAACGCTTGGCCTTTCTGGCCCGACTGATCGGGCCGAACGCGAGCTATAAAGCCTGTGACGCCACGCTGCCGTCCGACGTTGCAGCGCTGGAAGCGTTCGTGCGCCGGCGCCATGGCGTTCCCGACGCCGTGATCAACTGCGCCGGGCTTGGGCAATGGAAGCGCCTCCAGGACACCAGCCCGGACGAACTGCGGCTTATGATCGGCTCGCCTTACCTGGCGGCCGCGAACGCCTCGCGAATGTTCCTGAACGATATGCTGGACCGTCGCAGCGGTACGCTGATTCATGTGAATTCCCCCGCGTGCTACATGCCGTGGCCTTCCGCAGTGGGCTACACCGCGTCGAGGTTCGCGTTGCGGGGGCTTCACGAGGCGCTATCCCAGGATCTTGCCGGTACAGGGGTAAGGACCTGTCACGTTGTCTTTGGCCGCATTGATTCGGAATACTTCGATCACAATCCGGGAGTCGCGGAGCGCATGCCAGGCATCGCAGCGACCATCCGCAGCCTGGCGGTCGAAGAGTGCGCGAGCGTACTCGCCGATGTTGCGGCCAGGCCGAG
>JAOUFA010000435.1 GCA_029858545.1 Betaproteobacteria bacterium | reverse complement strand
TTTCCCGGTGCGCCACGTGAAGCCGATTCCGTCGATCGAATCGATTGGCGAACTGATCAACGAGGCGCTGGGCGTGTTTGCTGAAGACGTGCAGGTGATTGCCGAACCGGGCCGCTACCTGGTCTCGGATGCGGGCTATTTTGTGTGCCGGGTGCTCGCGACCGCAGTGCGTTCGGGTAAACGCTGGATGCACTGGGACGCCGGGATGTTCGGCGGCGTGATCGAGACCACGGAGGGTCTGCGTTACAAGATCCGCAGCGACCGCCTGGGCCCCGACATCGAGTGGACGGTCGCGGGCCCGACTTGCGACTCGGTCGACATCGTGCTGCGCGACGAACCGCTGCCCTCCGACCTGCAGGAAGGCGACTTCATCTACCTCAAGAACGCCGGCGCCTACACGACCGCCTACGCGAGCCAGTTCAACGGCTTTCCGCTGCCCGAGGTACGGGTGTTCGAGTCCAAACCGCCGCGCACCTAGCAGGGGAGGCGGCCCCGAGTCGCGCAGGACCGCCAAAATCGAGGCGCGAACTCCCGCGAAGCGTCGAGCGGGGATCTCCTTCGAATTCGAGGGGGATCTGAAGGGGGGCGAGCAGCCCCCCTTTCTTTTCGTGGGGATCTGAAGGGGGGCGAGCAGCCCCCCTTTCCTATTTCATCGGCGGCGCTCGTACAGCACGTAGTCGAAACGCGTGCCGTCGGCAGCCGTTTGCGGCTCGCGCAGCGTTTCGCGCCAGCGCAGCCGGCTGTAGTCGGGAAAACGCACGTCGCCCTCCGCCGCCAGGTGGATTTCGGTCAGCACGAGAAGATCGGTGAGCGGCAGTGCGGCCGCATAGACCTCGCCCCCTCCGATAACGAAAACGAAACTCTTTTCTACGCATGAAGCCAGTGCCGCTTCGAGCGAACCCGCGGTACGCGCGCCGAGCGCCTGGTAGCTGCGTTCGCGCGTCACGACGATGTTCTCCCGCTCCGGCAGGGGCTTGCCTATCGATTCCCAGGTGCGCCGCCCCATGATGACCGCGTGCCCGAGGGTCAATGCCTTGAAATGCTTCAGGTCCTCGGGCAACTGCCAGGGCAGCTTTCCATTCGCGCCGATGACGCCGTTGGACGACAGTGCCGCGACGATGCAGACGTACGGTCTGTGACCAATTGCCGGTTTGCCGCGAACCGTTGCGTAGATGGAGTCGCGGCGAGTGTCGTGCGCTTGTGACATAGCTCCTAACCGAGGAAGTTTCTCACGTGAAATTATAGGGGTATGTCGAAATCTCGTTTGGCGTCCCTGGCGGCGCGCGTGCTGCGAGTGGTTCCCGCGCCGCGATCGTTTCTGGGCCTGGTGCTCACCGGGTTTGCGCTGGTTGCGCTGCCTTTCGCGTTGGCGCTCGCCTATTCGGCATGGAGCACACAGCGCGTCGCCGCGCAAAGCCGCAGCGCGGTATTCAATGCGGCGCAGGCTGCGCGCGCGAGCCGGGCGCTGGTCAATCGTGTCGCCTCGCTCGAGCGCCTTGCGCGCCAGATTGTGGTTCTCAACGCGGCGGACCTGCGCGAGGACTTCCGCCAGGCGCACCGCGGATTTCTCGACGTCGCGCGCGAGCTCGGCAACCTTCCGCTCGATGCGTATCAGATCAAGCTGCTGGAGCGCACTCTTGCGCAGGAAGAGGAGCTTTATCAGCAACTGGCCGAGGAGCGGGGCGCGGGGAGGCGAGCGCGCATCGCCTTGCGCGAGGTCGCGGGGAGCGCGGCGGATCTCGCCGACAGTGCGGCCGAGATGCTTGCGGTCAGCCACCTGGTCGCCGACCGCGAGGTCGAGGCTTTGCGCGCGAGCGCCGAGGCGGCGCAGAGCCGGGCGGTCGGCCTGGCACTTGGCGCCGCAGTTCTCGCATTGGTCGTGGCATTCGCGCTCACGCGACTGATCGCGCGCCCGGTCGGGGAGCTCGACGCGTCGATTCGCCGACTGGGCGGCGGGGATTTCGAGCGGGTGGTGCAAGTGAGCGGACCCGAAGATTTGCGCCACCTCGGCGACCAGCTCGACTGGTTGCGGCGCAGGCTGGTCGAGCTGGAAGCGCAGAAGAATCGCTTCCTGCGCCACCTTTCGCACGAGTTCAAGACACCGCTTACCGCATTGCGCGAAGGCGCGGAATTGCTCAATGACCAGGTGGTCGGTCCGCTTGCTCCGCAGCAGAAGCAGGTGGTTACGATCATGCGCGAAAACAGCGTCAGGCTGCAGCGCTTGATCGAGGACTTGCTCGACTATCAGCGCGCGCTGCACGCTGCCGCCTCGCTCGACCTGCGCCAGGTCGTGCTCGATCAACTGGCGCGCGAGGCAGCCGGCGCGCATGCGCTGGCCGCGCAGGCGAAGGGCCTGCATTGGCAGCTCGACTTGCAGCCGGTAACGATCGAGGCCGATCCGCTCAAGATGCAGTCGATCGCCGACAATCTCATCGGCAACGCCGTCAAGTTCACCCCCGAGGGCGGAACCGTGACGGTGCGCGTGAGCGATCTGGAGCGCGAGGTGCGGCTCGATGTCGCCGATACCGGGCCGGGCGTGCCGCCCGCCGAACGCGACGCGATCTTCGGTTCCTTCTTTCGCGGTCGCGCCAAGTCGAGTGGCCGGGTCGAAGGTACCGGGCTCGGACTCGCGATCGTGCGCGAGCTGGTCGAAGCCCACGGCGGCCGCGTCGCATTGCTGGAGTGCGAATTGGGCGCCCATTTCCGCGTGTCGCTGCCGCGTCGGGTGAGTTGCGCCTTGCCGAGAGCGGCATGAGACGATATTTCGCGACGCCAGTTTTCGGCACGCCGTCCGGGTCGGGGGGGGCGCCGATCGGTCCGCCGCGCGCGTTTATCGCGGGCCTTCTCGGGGTTGTGCTCCTGCTCGCAGGCTGCGCCACGAAGAGTCCCGAGGCGAGCGAGGCGCTCGCGGTGAGCATCGCGCTCGGTGAGGCGCTTGGCGCGCAGCGCCTGCCTGAAGACGGGCAGCGCAGCGCCGTGGCGCGCGCGCAGGGCGCCTTCGACGCCGAGCCGGGAGATGTCAACCGCGTGCGCTTGGCGACGCTGCTCGCCGAACTGCCCAAACCGATGCGCGACGAGGTACGCGCGCGGGAGCTGCTCGAGCCCCTCGCGGGCGAGCGCAGCGCGACGCCTGCGGGACGGCTTGCCGCCTTGCTGGTCGCGCAGCTCGCCGAGCGCCGCAAATTCGTCGAACTGGCCGCCGAGCAGGAACGCGCGGCGGACCGTCGCGAGGAAGCCGGCAGGCGCCAGATCGACCTGCTCA
>JAOUFA010000436.1 GCA_029858545.1 Betaproteobacteria bacterium | reverse complement strand
GGGTCCTGCAGGGCGTGGCGCGCACCGACAACCTGCATATCAGCGGCTCGGCGGCCGAAGTGAGCATGACCGGGTGGGTCGATCTCGCCCGCGAGGCCCAGGACCTGCGCGTGCGCGTGGTGCCCAATGTGGGAGACACCACCTGCACCCTGCTCATCCTTTTCACGCCGCACGTGGGAATCCCCAGCTGCCTGTTTCAACTCCTGGTCAACCCGGTCGGGCGCGCGATCGCTTTCGAGTACGCCATTACCGGCACATGGAGTCGTCCCAAGGTCGATCGAGTCTCGACCACGGTGGTGACGCCCGAGAGCCAGGCGAAGCCGGCCGCGCAGTGAGAGAATCGACGGGTCATCGAGTAACCATCGTGTAATACGAGGCCATTGCAGGAAGGGATTCATACAGGTCGCCCCATCTTGTTCAAATGCGGCGACGTACGAAACCCCCAACCCGCGATGCGCTTGAGCTAGAGTCGGTGGACAGATTCACTTCCCAGTGTTGGATACCCTAACGACCCAAGGAACCCCCATGCAAACCGCCGCCGCGCAGGAAATCCTCTTTGAGACCGCCGAGCAGCGACTGCTCGCGCCCTACGACCTGGAGACCTCGGGTCTCGCGCGGGTGTTTGGTGAACTCGGCGCGCATCGCATCGATCACGCGGATCTTTACTTCCAGTACACGCGCTCTGAGGGCTGGAGTCTGGAGGAAGGAATTGTCAAGTCGGGAAGTTTCAGCATCGATCAGGGCGTTGGCGTGCGCGCGCTCTCGGGCGAGAAGACCGCTTTTGCCTATTCGGATGAAATCAGCTTCGCTGCGCTGGAGGATGCGGCGCGCGCGACGCGCGCGATTGCGCGCGCCGGCCAGTCGCGCCGCGTCGCGATCGCGCCGCGTCACGCGCTGCCGGCGCCGCTCTACGAGGCGCGTGATCCGCTCGCCTCGCTCGGTTCAGGCGCGAAGGTCGCGCTGCTCGAGAAGCTCGAGCGCATGTGCCGTGCGCGCGATGCGCGCGTCGCGCAGGTCATGGCGAATTTGAGCGGAGAATACGAGGTGGTGCTGATCGCGCGATCCGACGGCCTGGTGGCCGCCGACGTGCGGCCGCTGGTGCGAGTCTCGGTGCAGGTGATCGCGGAGCAGAACGGTCGGCGCGAATCGGGCAGCGCGGGCGGCGGCGGGCGCGTGGACTATGCGCACTTCACCGATGAAGTGCTCGCCCAGTACGCGCAGGAGGCGGTGTCGCAGGCGCTCACCAATCTCGAAGCGCGGCCCGCGCCCGCGGGGACGATGACGGTGGTGCTCGGCGCGGGCTGGCCGGGCATCCTGCTGCACGAGGCGATCGGGCACGGACTGGAAGGCGACTTCAACCGCAAGGGCAGCTCGGCGTTCGCAGGGCGCATCGGCGAGCGCGTCGCGGCGCGTGGAGTCACGGTGGTCGACGACGGAACGATCGCCAACCGGCGCGGCTCGCTGACGGTCGACGATGAGGGCAATCCGACCCAGCGCACCGTGTTGATCGAGGATGGCATCCTGCGCGGCTATCTGCAGGACAGTCTCAACGCACGGTTGATGAAGACCCACTCGACCGGCAACGGCCGGCGCGAGTCATTCGCGCATGTCACGTTGCCGCGCATGACCAATACCTACATGCTCGGTGGCGCCGCCGATCCGCGCGAAATCATCGCAAGCGTCAAGCGCGGACTGTATGCGGTGCAGTTCGGCGGAGGTCAGGTCGATATCACCAACGGCAAGTTCGTGTTCTCGGCCGCCGAGGCGTACATGATTGAAGACGGCAAGGTGACCTATCCGGTGAAGGGCGCCACGCTGATCGGCAATGGCCCCGACGCGCTCACGCGTGTGCGAATGATCGGCAACGACATGCGGCTCGACTCGGGCGTGGGCACCTGCGGCAAGGAAGGCCAGAGCGTGCCGGTGGGCGTCGGCCAGCCGACACTGCTGATCGAGGGGCTCACGGTGGGCGGCACGGCGTGAGTCTGCCGGCGAACCGGACCGAATTCCTCGCCGGCGCCGAAGCGATTGCCGCACGCATTCCGGATGGCGCGCTGCTCGCACTGCCGCCCGATTACTCGCTGCCCGCGATGGAGGTCGTGCGCGCGCTCGTGCGCCGCGAGGCGCGCGGGCTGCGGCTGCTCGGCGTGCCGGTGCTCGGGCTGTGCGCGGATCTTCTGATCGGCGCGGGCTGCGTCGCCGAAGTGGAGACGAGCGCGGTGTCGCTCGGAGACGCGGGACTCGCGCCGCGCTTTACCGAGGCGGTCGGGTCGGGTGCGCTGCGCGTGCGCGATTCGACCTGCCCGATGGTGCACGCAGGACTGCAGGCCGCCGAGAAGGGCGTGCCGTTCACCGCGCTGCGCGGCGTACTCGGTTCCGACCTGGTCGCGCGGCGCGACGACTGGACGGTGATCGACAATCCTTTTTGCGCGACGTCCGACCCGATCCTGCTTGCCCGCAAGATCGAACCCGAGGTGGCGCTGTTTCATGCGCGCTGGGCCGATCGCGCCGGCAATGTCTGGATCGGCAGGCGGCGCGAGCTGGCCACGCTCGCGCACGCCTCGCGCGCCTGCCTCGTCAGCTTCGAGACGATGCGCGAGGGCGACATGCTCGAAGATGAATTGCTCGCCCCTGGCGTGCTGCCATCGGTGTACATCTCGAGCGTGGCGCCCGCCCCACGCGGCGCCTGGCCGCTGGGCGTGGCGGGCGAGTACGGCATCGACGACGGGCATCTCGCTTTCTATGCACAGGCGGCGAAGACGCGCGAAGGATTTTTCTCGTATCTCGAACAATTCGTCCTCGGGGCTGCCGCCGCGCGATGATCTCGCATGAAGAATTGCTCGCCTGCGCACTGGCGAACCTGGTCGGCGAAGCCGCGCACGTCGCGGTGGGAGCCGCTTCGCCGATTCCGGCGATGGCTTGCCTGCTGTTGCGCGCGCGGCAGCGAGCCCTTGGCGAGGCGCCGCTGCGCGTATCTCTGTTGCACAAGCGGCGCGGCAACCCCTTTACCGACGGCTCGCGCGAACTGTTCGATCTGGCGGGACAGGGGCGGATCGACCTTTTCTTCCTCGGTGGCGCGCAGATCGATGGCGAGGCGAACATCAATCTCGTCGGCACCGGCGAATACCCCGGGACCGAGCGGCGTTTTCCGGGCTCGTTCGGTTCCGCGTTCATGTACTTCAGCGCGCGACGCACGATCCTGTTTCGCGACGAGCACAGCGCGCGGGTGCTCGTGCCGCGCGTGGACTTCGTGAGCGCGCCG
>JAOUFA010000434.1 GCA_029858545.1 Betaproteobacteria bacterium | reverse complement strand
GAATCCGATTTGTTCTGTGCAGGCCATCGCATCCGGGCAATATCGGCGCTGCCGCACGGGCGATGAAGACGATGGGTATGACGGACCTGCGGCTGGTGGGCGACGCCCGGCACCGTGAACCCATGGCACTGGCGCTCGCCGCCAACTCGGCCGACGTGCTCGATCGCGCGCGTGTCCATGCAACGCTTGGCGAGGCGCTCTGCGACTGCGTCGCCGCGTTTGCGTTTTCGGCGCGCGCGCGCGAATGGGCGCCGGTGCTTCTCGAGGTGCGCGAAGCCGCGCGCGAGGCCGTGTCGCGCGCCTCGCAGGGTCCGGTGGCGTTCGTATTCGGCAATGAAACCGCGGGGCTCACCAACGAGGAGATGTTCGCCTGCCAGGTACTGGTGCGAATTCCGACCGGGGATGCCTTGCACTCGCTCAATCTCGCGCAAGCAGTGCAGGTGGCGGCGTATGAATTGCGCATGGCGGGAGGCGTCGCCGCCGCCAATCCGGCGCGCAACAGGGATTCGTCCGCCACGGTCGAGGATCTCGAGGGGCTCTACCGGCATTTCGAGGACGCTGCGCTCGCCTGCGGATTTTTCGATCCGCAGGATCCAAAGCGGCTGCGCGAGCGTGTGCGCCGGATGTTCTCGCGCGCGGCCATGGAACGCGAGGAAGTAAACATATTGCGCGGACTGCTGCGCGCCTTGCAGCGTGACCGGATCGAGAAAACTTGACCTGGGCCAACGCGATTGTTGACTGATTCAGTCGGATTCAGCACAATTTGTGCGCTGGGGATCGAATCCGAATCGGAACAATCTTGGAAGAGTGAACATGTTCGCAGGCCTGCGTGAAGACATAGCGAGTATTTTCGGCCGGGATCCGGCGGCGCGTTCGGCCTGGGAGGTGTTGAGTTGCTATCCGGGTTTGCACGCCCTTTATATCCACAAGCTCGCCAGATGGTTCTGGTCGCGGGGTTTTCGCTGGTTGGGCCGGTTTACCTCGCACCTTGGACGTTGGCTGACCGGAATCGAGATTCACCCTGGCGCGACGGTCGGCAGACGGGTTTTCATTGACCATGGCATGGGCGTTGTGATCGGCGAAACTGCCGAAATCGGCGACGACACGACGCTTTATCACGGCGTTACGCTGGGCGGTACGAGCTGGAGCAAGGGCAAGCGTCACCCGACGCTGGGAAAGGGCGTGGTGGTCGGGGCCGGGGCAAAGATACTGGGGCCCATTAGGATTGGAGATGGCGCCAAGGTCGGCTCGAACGCCGTCGTCGTCAAGGATGTCCCGGCCGGCGCGACCGTCGTCGGCGTACCCGGGCGCGTCGTTGAAGAGGGCGTCGCGCCGCAGACCGAGCGATTCGCCGCCTATGCCGTGGTGTCGAATCAGGACGATCCCTATGCCAAGGCGATTCACAGCCTGGTGGAGCATTCGCATGAATTGGAGCGTTCGGTGGCGGGCTTGACCGAGAAGGTAGCGGAACTGGAGAGACGCCTTGCCGAACAGGGGGAGGCGAGTGAGCCGGAGCATCTGAGGGCGATCCGCTGACGGGAAAGGGTGTTGGGCGCAGGTTGCGAGGGGGAATGGGGCTGTAGTTGACTAAATCAGTCGGGTATGGCTATACTTGACCACCTTGATTGGGTATTGTCAGTGTGGGCACCTGATCGGGTATTCGACATCCTGCACGGACATCAAGGAGAAACCATGAGGCTGACGACGAAAGGCAGATTTGCAGTTACCGCGATGGTGGATTTGGCGATGCGCCAGACCCGTGGCCCGGTCACCCTGGCCGCGATTAGCGATCGCCAGCACATTTCACTTTCCTACCTGGAACAACTGTTCGGCAAGTTGCGCCGCCATCGGCTGGTGAACAGCGTGCGCGGGCCGGGCGGGGGCTATTGCCTTGCAGTCGCCACGGAGAATATTTCGATCGCCGAGATCATTGCCGCGGTTGACGAGCCGATGGACGCAACGCAATGCGGCGGCAAGGAGAATTGCAAGGATGAAGGTCCCTGCCTCACGCATGAGTTGTGGTCCGCGCTGAACGTCAAGCTAAATGAGTACCTGTCCTCGGTGAGTCTTGCCGACCTGGTGGCCCACCATGAAGGCAAGCACGTCGCCGCGTTGCAGGACTGGCGCGGCAGAGCGGGGACGAACGGCAAGCCCACCGTCGCGCACCAGGTCGTGGAAACGGTCTGAGCGTCGGCCGCGCGGCAATAGCGGTTGCGATGAAGCGTCCGGTCTAGCGAGTCTTCGCGAGGAGCGTACCGGTTGACGGGCGCGCGGGGTCTGCGTTCGACTGGCGGTAAATGCCGCAGGCGATGACTAGGTTGCCGGCGCGCTCGACGTAAGTCGACTTTGGCTCGGTGCGCCCGTTGATCGGATTCAGGTACAGGTAGTCGACCCAGCCCTGGCCGCGCGTGCGCGCCACTTCGACGAACTCACGCGCAAATCGCTTCCCGTTGGCGTCCACCCGGCCGGATTGGTCTTCGCCGACGAATTTGGACTGAAATCCGTTGGCGCGCATGACACAGTCGAGATCGAGGACCACGAGATAGAGATCCCCGGAAACAAAGGCGCCACGGGGATCGGAGAAATCCTTCAGCGCTTGGGCCGCCGGGCAGCCTCGAAGGTGGGTTACGCCGCGACGCACGAGCGTCATTGCCCTCTCGCGGGCCTCGCTGTGGTCGGTCTTGAACGCGGCAACCGTCTGCGTCAATCGCCCCGCTTCCTGCTCGAAGGCGCGTGCGAGCGCCGCGGATTGCTCGACCAGCTCGGAATTCGCCAGCATCGCCTGCTCGAGTTTCCCGATCGCATTGCGTATTTCCTCCACTCCGGCACTCTGCTCCCGGGAGGCGCGTGCGATGTCATCGATGACGAGAGAGACATCGCCGACGCTGTGCACCACGCGTGCGATGGTTTCCTCGGTCTCACCTACGAGTGAGGCGCCGCCGCTCACATTTGCCACGGATTCGTCGATCAGCGCCTTGACCTCCCTGGCCGATGCCGCGCTGCGCTGCGCGAGACTGCGCACCTCGCTGGCGACCACCGCGAAACCGCGCCCCTGTTCGCCGGCGCGCGCTGCCTCGACCGCGGCGTTCAGCGCAAGGATATTGGTTTGAAATGCAATTCCGTCCATGACACCGATGATCTCGACGATCTTGCTGGAGCTGGTCTGGATGCGGCGGATGGTGTCGGTAAAGCGTTTCACGGATTCCGCGGCGCGCCCGGCGATCTCGCTGGTCTGCTTCGACAGATTGCTCGCGCGCTGGCAGTTCTCGCT
>JAOUFA010000433.1 GCA_029858545.1 Betaproteobacteria bacterium | reverse complement strand
CCTTCACCGAGGGAATGGAAATCCTGTATTTCCCCGGCTGCTATCTCAGCTATGACCCGCGTCTGAAGAAGGTCGCCGCCGCGACCGCGAGGATCCTCGACAAGGCCGGGGTCGATTTCGGGATACTGGGCAGCAGGGAAAATTGCTGCGGGGAAAGCATCCGCAAGACGGGCAATGAGGAATTGTTCAGGCACCTGGCCCGGGAGAACATCAAGAGCTTCATCGATCACGGGGTGAAGAAGATCCTGGTTTCCTCGCCGCATTGTTACCACTCGTTCAAGAACGAGTATCCGGAATTCAATGTCAATTTCGAGATCGTCCACATCTCGCAGTTCCTGCGCGAGCTGATGAACGCGGGCCGGCTCAAACCGGTCAGCGAGTATGCAAAGAAGATCACCTATCACGATCCCTGCTACCTGGGCCGGCATAACGGGGTGTTCGACGCGCCGCGGGAGGTGCTGAAGCGCATCCCCGGCGCCGCGCTGACCGAGATGGCGGAGTGCCGGGAAAACAGCTTCTGCTGCGGCGGTGGCGGCGGCAGGATATGGATGGAAACACCCAAGGGTGAACGATTCGCCGATCTGCGCCTGCAACAGGCCGTCGATACCGGAGCCGAGGTGCTGGTGACGGCCTGTCCCTATTGCATCACCAACTTCACCGACAGCAGTCTCGGCCTGGAGCGGGGGCGGGCGGTGGCGATCAAGGACATCACTGAAATCGTCGACGAAGTCATCTAAGGGAGTCCGCAACGAGGATCGCCCCGCAGCGGGGGGGGGCAGGAAGGAAGCGCGGGGACGACTCCCGCGCATCGATCAGGCACCGGGAAGGCAAACATCGTGAACACCGCGCCGACCGTAGGACTGACAGGGCTGGCATCCGGCGGGTCGGCGAGCGGCACGCTGGGAGACGTGCTGGTCGTCGGCGGCGGGATCAGCGGCATCCAGGCCTCGCTCGATCTGGCCGAAGCCGGCTTCAGGGTCTACCTGGTCGATAAATCGCCCGCCATCGGCGGCAAGATGTCGCAGCTCGACAAGACATTCCCCTCCAACGACTGCTCGATGTGCATCGAGTCGCCCAAGTTCATCGAATGCAGCAGGCATCCCAATGTCGACATCCTGAGCAATACCGAAATCGTCCGCGTCGAGGGGGAGGCGGGCAACTTCAGCGTGACCCTGAACCGGAAGCCCCGCTACGTCATCGAGGACAAATGCACGGGTTGCACGACCTGCGTCGAATACTGCCCCGCCCAGCTTCCCGATCCGTACAACCAGAACCTGTCGTTGACCAAGGCCGTGCACATCCACTTTTCGCAGGCGGTGCCGCTCATCACCTACATCGACCATGACAGCTGCCTGTACCATCAGGACGGAAAGTGCAACATCTGCGTCGGCGTCTGCAAGCATGGGGCGATCGATCTTCATCAAAAGCCGCAAAGGCTGGAAATAGAAGTCGGTTCGATCGTCCTGTCGCCGGGCTTCGAAGTCTTCGACCCCTCCGTGCGGGGCGACTTCGGCTACGGCAGAATGAAGAACGTCGTCACCAGTCTCGAATTCGAGCGCATCATTTCGGCCACCGGGCCGTACGAAGGCGAAATCCTGCGCCCTTCCGACGGCAGGCATCCGCAGCGGATTGCCTGGATCCAGTGCGTCGGCTCCAGGCAGGTCATCCCCGGCGGCAACAGCTATTGTTCGTCGGTGTGCTGCGCGTATACCCAGAAGCAGGTGATCCTGACCAAGGATCATTACGCGGAAATCGATGCCACGGTGTTCCACAACGACATCCGCGCCTTTGGCAAGGATTTCGAACGCTACTACCAGAGGGCGGCGAATCTTCCCGGTGTCCGGTTCATCCGAAGCTACGTGTCGGTCGGCCGCGAGATACCGGAGAGCGCAAACGTCACGATCCGCTACGCGACCGAGGACGACGGCGTGAAGGAAGAGGAATTCGATCTGGTCGTCCTGTCCGTCGGCATCCGTCCTCCCAGGGATGCCGCGGAGCTGGCCGGGAAGTTCGGCGTCGAGCTCGATTCGCACGGATTCTGCAAGACGAATCCGCTCAATCCGATCGAGACGACCCGCGCGGGAATCTTCGTGAGCGGCGCGTTCCAGGGCCCGGCCGATATTCCCGAATCGGTCGTTTCCGCCAGCGCGGCGGCGGCGATCTGCGGCCGGCTGCTCGCCGAGCAGCGCGGAAAGCTGAGCCGGGAGCGGCACTATCCGCCGGAACGCGACGTGTCGGACGAGCAACCCAAGGTCGGGGTCTTCGTGTGCCATTGCGGCGCAAATATCGGCCGCGTGGTCAACGTGCCCTCGGTGGTCGAATTCGCGTCCGGGCTCGATAACGTCGTGCACGCCCAGGAAAGCCTGTTTGCGTGCTCGACCGACAATGCCCAGCAGATCGCGGACACGATCCGCGACAAGGGGCTCAACCGCGTGGTGATCGCGGCGTGTACGCCGAGGACCCACGAACCCCTGTTTCGCGACACCGTTCGCGAAGGCGGCATCAATCAGTATTTCTTCGACATGGCGAACATCCGCGAGCACTGCTCCTGGGTTCATTCTCGGGAAAAGGACGAGGCGACCCGCAAGGCGAAGGAAATCGTGCGGATGTCGGTGGCGCGCACCACGCTGCTGCAGCCATTGCAGGAGATCAAGCTGCCGATCAACAAGGCGGTTCTGGTGATCGGGGGCGGACCGGCCGGAATGACCAGTGCCCTGAACCTGGCCGAACAGGGCTTCGAGGTGTACCTGCTCGAAAAGGATGCCGAGTTGGGGGGTATGGCGCGCCGGATCCACTACACCCTCGAAGGCGTGCAGGTCCAGGCGTATCTGGCGGATCTCGTGCGCAGCGTGTACCGGCATCCCGCGATCCACGTGACGACCGCTGCGGCGATCCAGGAAGTGTCGGGCTATGTGGGAAATTTCACCACCCGCGTGAGAGCCGAAGGACGACTCAGGGAGATACACCACGGCGCGGTGATCATCGCGACCGGTGCCGAGGAGCACAAACCCGCCGAATACCTCCATGGGGCGGACGACCGGGTCATGACGCTGCTCGAGCTGGAAGGGCGCATCGCCGGCGGGGATCGAGCGGTGAGCGAGGCCCGCAGTCTGGTGATGATCCAGTGCGTGGGCTGCAGAACCGCCGAGAGAAACTACTGCAGCCGGGTCTGCTGCGGCCAGGCGATCAAGAACGCCCTGAAGCTCAAGGAGACTTCTCCCGGGATGGAGATCACCGTCGTGTTCCGGGACATGAGGACCTACGGGTTCAGGGAGGACTA
>JAOUFA010000053.1 GCA_029858545.1 Betaproteobacteria bacterium | reverse complement strand
CTGCCGGCCCGCGTCGTCAAGGATTGGCCCGACGCACGGGCGCGCGGCGACCGCGTGATGCTCGCGCTGCATGCGCGGCGTTCGGCGCCGTCGATCCTGGCGTGGAGCCGGGCCAACCCATCGCGCGGGCTCGCGGTGGTCCTCACCGGCACCGATCTCTACCGCGACATCCGGACCGATGCCGCCGCGCAGCGCTCGCTGCATCTCGCGCAAGCCCTGGTGGTGCTGCAGGAACGCGCGCCGCTCGAACTGCCCGCGGCGATGCAGGCGAAGACGCGGGTCGTCTTCCAGTCGACCACCGCGCGCCGCAGCGTCGGCAAGACGACACGGCATTTGCGCGCTGTGATGGTCGGGCACCTGCGCGAAGAAAAATCGCCGCACACGCTCTTCGAGGCGGCCCGGCGACTCGCACGCCGGCCGGACATTCTGATCGACCACATCGGCGCCGCGCTCGACCCGGCGCTCGGCGATGCGGCACGCAGCACGATGGCGGCATGCGCGAATTATCGCTGGCTCGGCGCACAATCGCATGAAACGACACGCCGCCACATCCAGCGTGCGCACCTCCTCGTTCATACGAGTCACATGGAGGGCGGCGCCCATGTCATCATGGAAGCCGTGTGCAGCGGCACGCCGGTGCTCGCCTCGCGCATCGACGGCAACCTGGGCATGCTGGGCGGCGATTACGACGGCTATTTCGACTGGGGCGATGCGCAGGGCCTGGCGGACCGATTGCTAGGATGCCGCGCCGACCAGAGCGGGGCGGACGGCTTGCTCGCCCGCCTCGGCCACCAATGCGCCAAGCGCATACCGCTGTTTGCTCCGGGCGCGGAACGGGCCGCGCTGCGTGAACTGGTGAGCGACTTGATCCACCCGGTTCGGGTGGAAACCTTGGGAAATTCGTGACATGCGGGCAGCCGAGCAGCAAGTCTTGAGGGACATCGTTCTCGTCGGTGGCGGACACAGCCACGTCGGCGTGCTCAAGCGCTTCGGCATGCGGCCTGTAGCGGGCGTGCGGCTCACGGTCGTTTGCACCGACACCCACACGCCTTACTCCGGGATGCTGCCGGGTTATATCGCCGGGCACTACGACTATGACGCGGTACATATCGACCTTCGGCGCCTGGCCGAGTTCGCCGGTGCGCGCTTTTATCGCGACGAGGCGGTGGGTCTGGACCTCGCCAACCGCAAGCTGCTGTGCCGTGACCGTCCGCCGGTCAGCTACGACCGGCTGTCGATCAACATCGGCGCGACGCCGCGCGTCGGTGGTGTCGCGGGCGCGGCCGAGCATGCGATACCGGTCAAACCGATTCATCGCTTCAACGAGCGCTGGAACGCGCTGCTCGAACGGGTGCGCCGGCGCGCCGGTCGTACCACCGTCGCCGTGGTCGGCGCCGGTGCCGGGGGCGTCGAACTGACGCTGGCGATGCAACATCGCCTGCGTCAGGAACTCCTGGCCCACGGACGCGCTGCGGACGCGCTGCGCTTTCATCTTTTTTCCGCCACACCCGGGATTCTGCCGACTCACGGCGTACGCGTGCGGCGGCGCTTCGAGCGGGTGTTCGCCGAACGCGGCGTGATCGTACATCGCAGCGCCGAAGTCGTTGCGGTGGACAGCGGGCAACTGAAGACCGCGGACGGCGAGACGCTGGAGGCCGACGAGATCGTCTGGGTCACCCAGGCGGCCGGCGCCGCCTGGCTCGCGGAGACGGGTCTCGCGCTGGACCCGAACGGTTTCGTCGAGGTCGGCGACAGTTTGCAGACGGTGACCGATCGCCGCGTATTCGCGGCGGGAGACTGTGCCGCGATGGTCAACAGCCCTCTCGAAAAGGCCGGCGTGTTCGCCGTACGTCAGGGCCATCTGTTGGCCGAGAATCTGCGTCGCTCGGTGCTCGAGCTGCCGCTACGCCGCTACCGTCCTCAGCGTCGCTGGCTCGCGCTGATCAGCACGGGCGACCGCTACGCCGTCGCCTCGCGCGGCATATTCTGCGCCGCCGGCGCCTGGGTATGGCGCTGGAAGGACTGGATCGACCGGCGCTTCATGGCGAGATACCGGATCTTCCCGCCTGTCGTCGCGATGGCGCACGACGGGGCGTCGGCGATCCCGCTCGATCAGGCCGAATCGGCGCAGGTCATCTCGGCGCTTGCCATGCGCTGCGGCGGCTGCGGCGCGAAGATCGGCGCCACGCCGCTGTTTCGTGCCCTGAGCGCGGTGCATCCGGTGGAACGCGACGATGTGCTGATCGGCCTGCATGCCCCTGACGATGCCGCCGTGCTGCGCGTGCCGCGCGGCAAGGCGATGGTGCATACGGTCGACTTCTTCCGCGCCTTCATCGACGATCCGTACCGCTTCGGCCGGATCGCCGCCCACCATGCGCTGGGCGACATCTTCGCGATGGGTGCCGAAGCGCAGTCGGCGACCGCGATCGCGACCCTTCCCGCCGGCCTGGAGAGCCGGATCGAAGACGACCTGTTCCAGATGATGAGCGGCGCGGTCGCGGTGCTCAACGAAGCCCACTGCGCACTGGTGGGCGGCCATACCGGCGAAGGCCGGGAACTGGCGCTCGGCTTCGCGATCAACGGCCTCATCGATGAAGACCTGGCGAGCGTGATGCGCAAAGGCGGCATGCGGCCGGGCGATGCACTGATCCTCAGCAAACCGATCGGTACCGGCACGCTGTTCGCAGCGCACGCCCGATTGCTCGCCAAGGGCCGCTGGATCGACGCGGCGCTCGCCTCGATGGATCAGTCGAACCGGCTCGGCGCGCAATGCCTCATCGCGCACGGCGCCACCGCGTGCACCGATCTCACCGGCTTCGGGCTGCTCGGTCATCTGGTCGAAATGACGCGCCCGTCGGGCGTCGATGCGGAAGTGGAACTGGCCGCGCTCCCCGTTCTGGACGGCGCGGTTGAAACCAGCTCGGCGGGAATCCTCAGTTCGCTGCAACCGTCCAACGTGCGCCTGCGTCGCGCGCTGCGCAACCAGCAGGAAGCGCTCAGGCATCCGCATTATCCGCTGATCTTCGATCCGCAGACCGCCGGCGGATTGCTCGCGAGCGTTCCCGCCGAACGCGCCGACGCCTGCGTTCAAGCGTTGCGGTCCCTCGGCTATGCCGGCGCGGCGCGCATCGGCCGCGTCCTGCCGCGCGGCGATCGGGTTGAACCGATCGGGTTGATCGTCGATCGCTGACAACGCAATTGAAATCGCGCCTGGGTCGCGGGCGCGCTCCATTCCGAGCATCCGTAATCGACGGTTATAATCGTCCGGGTTCCTGCCGACAGGGACTACCAGGCCGTTTCAAGACACAGAATGCCTTCGCGCCATCTTCGCTACTTCCTCGCGGTGATCGACCACAAGGGAATCACCGCCGCGGCCAACGTGTTGCACATCAGCCAGTCCGCGCTGACCAAGAGCATCCGGCAGCTCGAGGAATCACTCGACGTAAAATTGTTCGAGCGCTTGCCGACGGGGGTGGTGCCAACCCGCTTCGGCGACATCCTCGCGCGTCGAGTACGCCTGATGGGACTTGAATACCAGCACGCGGTCGCCGAAATCGATGCGATGAAAGAGGGCGGCAGCGGGGTCATCAGTGTGGGCGCGGGGCCGGTCTGGATGGTTCGCTTCCTGCCGCCGGCGATGGCCGAATTGTGCGCGCAGCGGCGCAATCTCAAGGTCAGGCTTAGCCGCGGCGTGATCGACACCCTGGTGCCGGCGCTGTTGCGTTGACGGAAGGGCGTCGGAAGTCGCGGCAGCGCCCGGGTGGATCGCCTCCCGTCCCGCCAATCCTCCGCCGTGCCGCGGCGAGAACGGGATCGGCACCCCACCTGCACTTATCCGCGCATAAGGCTGTCCCGCGCCTTTCAATCTTTGACATCTTTCCGTTGAATTTTCTATATCGTCTCGCGCAACAGGCGATTAGTATGGTTCTACGTACCGCTTTGTCCGTAGGCGATCTGCGCAGCCACGCAAGACACGCCGCTCATGGCTCGCGGCAAACCCTCGGTGCAGGTCGTCACGCCATAAGAGAAACCGCAAAAGGAGATATTCGTCATGAGTTCGATGAGCATCAAATCCCGTCTCGTACTGACGCTCGCCATCCTGTGCGTCGTCATCATCGCGATCGGTGGCCTGGGCCTGAACGGCCTGCGCCAGACGGTGCGCGGCCTGGAGACGGTCTACAACGACCGCGTCGTGCCGCTCGCACAGATCAAAGTCATCGCCGACGCCTACGCGGTGAACGTGGTCGATACCGCGCACGAGGTGCGTAACGGGAACATCACGTTTGCCAAGGGCACGGAGAACATCGACACCGCGCGCCGCCAGATCAAGGAAAAGTGGAGCGCCTACCTGTCGACCGCGCTCGTCGACAAGGAAAAGGCGCTCGTGAAACAGATCGAGCCGGCGATGGCCAGGGCCGATTCCAGCATCGGCGAGCTGCGCGAAATCCTCGTCAAACAGGATTCCGCCGCGCTCGCCGAGTTCACGGTGAAGAGGATGTATCCGGCGATCAACCCGATCTCGGAACTGATGGACAAGCTCGACAGTGTGCAGATCGAGGTCGCGAAAGAGGAATATCACCAAGGCGAGTCGCTCTATCGCACGCTCGTTACGACCACGATCCTGGTCACGGTATTGGCCGTGCTGGCCGCCATCGCACTTGGACTGTTCCTCGTCCGCGCGATCACGGTACCGCTTGATCACGCGCTGCGGGTCGCGAACGCGGTCGCAAGCGGCGACCTGACGGTTCGCATCGAAGCCGGCCGGCGGGACGAGGTCGGCCAGTTGCTCGTCGCGCTGGCGAAGATGAAGGACGATCTTGGCAATTCGGTGAACGCGATCCAGTTGGCGGCAGACAATGTGAGCACCGGCTCCAAGGAAATCGCGCGCGGCAACGCCGACCTGTCCAGCCGCACCGAGGAGCAGGCCTCCTCGCTCGAGGAGACCGCGAGTTCCATGGAAGAGCTCACCACCACGGTCAAGCAAAACGCCGAGAACGCCCGCCAGGCCAACCAGCTCGCGATCGGCGCGGCCGATGTCGCGCTCAAGGGCGGCGACGCGGTGCGCGGCGTGGTCACCACCATGGGCGGCATCGCCGAATCCTCGCGCAAGATCGCCGACATCATCGGCGTGATCGACGGCATTTCCTTCCAGACCAACATCCTCGCGTTGAACGCCGCGGTCGAGGCCGCGCGCGCCGGCGAGCAGGGCCGCGGCTTCGCGGTGGTGGCGAGCGAAGTGCGCGCCCTCGCGCAGCGCTCGGCGGCCGCCGCCAAGGAAATCAAGACCCTCATCGAGGACTCGGTCGGCCGGGTCAGCGAAGGCAACAAACAGGTCGACGGCGCCGGCAAGACGATGGAAGAGATCGTCAACTCGGTCAAGCGCGTGGCCGACATCGTCTCGGAGATCTCGGCGGCGAGCCAGGAGCAGATGCGCGGCATCGAGCAGGTGAGCCAGGCGATCATGCAGATGGACCAGGTGGTGCAGCAAAACGCCGCGCTGGTCGAGGAATCGGCCGCCGCGGCCGAGAACCTCGCGAGCCAGTCCGAGGTGATGGCCGAGACCGTCGGCCGCTTCAAGGTCGAGGGCAGCGCGCGTCGCGCGCAAGCAGCCCCCAGGACCGAAGCGGCCGCCCAGCACGCCCCGGCGGCCCTGCCCCGGCAGCACGCCTCGCGCGCGATGGAGCGCCTGGAGCGGCGCCGCGCCGGCGCCAAACCGACCCTGGTGAGCGCCAAGCCCAATCCCAAGGATGACGACGCCGACGGCAGCTGGAAGGAGTTCTGATCATGCTCGCCAGCGCAAACACACCCGTCACCAACGCCGCCGCGCAACGGCGCCCGGAGCGTGCCGCGCCCGTCCAGGGAGGCGAGTTCCTCACCTTCGCCCTCGGCGCCGAAGAGTACGGCGTCGACATCCTCAAGGTGCAGGAAATCCGCGGCTACGAGGCCGTCACGCGCATCGCCAACACCCCGGCCTTCATCAAGGGCGTGGTCAATCTGCGCGGGGTCATCGTGCCGGTGGTCGATCTGCGCATGAAGTTCGGCGAACCGCAACCTCGCTACGATCAGTTCACCGTGGTGATCGTGCTGAACGTCCTGAACCGCGTGATCGGCGTCGTCGTCGACGGCGTCTCGGATGTCACCCAGCTCACCGGGGAGCAGATCCGTCCGGCGCCGGAACTGGGCACGATGGACGCGCGCTTCGTGCGTGGCATCGGCACCATCGAGCAGCGCATGCTCATCCTGGTCGATATCGAGCACCTGCTCTCGGCCGACGACATGCAGCTCTTCGACAGGATCTCCCGGACGACCTGACACCGTCTGCGCGGCGCCGGCGCGGCGCGTGGGCCTAGCCCGATCGCCGCGAATCTGGTCGTCTCACCCCCAGATCGCGCGCGCCGCATCCACGCACAGCTTCAGCTTCGCCCGTTCGTCGGCCTCGGTCACCGGGTTACCTCCCATCGTGCTCGCAAAACCGCATTGCGGGCTGATGGCCAGCCGCCCGGCGTCGGCGTACTTCGCCGCTTCGTCCGCGCGCCGCTTGAGCGCGTCGATCGTTTCGAGCACCGGCGTCTTCGAACTCACCAGCCCGAGCACCACGCCCTTGTTCTTGGGCAGCGCGCGCAACGGCGCGAAATCGCCCGCGCGCGGCGTGTCGAATTCCAGCAGGAAGTGGTTGACGTTGGCGCGGTTGAAGAGCCGCTCGGCGATCGAGTCGTAGCCGCCCTCCGAGAGGTACATCCCCTTGTAGTTGCCGCGGCACATATGCACGCCGACCACCATGTGCGGCGGCAGGTTCTTCACCGCCTCGTTGATCGCCTGCACGTAGAGATCGACCAGCCGGTCCGGATCCTCGCCCGCGGCCTGCACCCGCGCGCGCGCCGCCGGGTCGCACAGCATCGCGATCGCGACCTCGTCCAGCTGCACGTAGCGCGCGCCGGCCCTGGCGAGATCCGCGATTTCCTGCTGGTAGACCCTGCCCAGATCGGCGAAGAACTCCGCCGCGTCGCGGTACAGTCCCGGCGCCGAGTAGTCGGTGAAGCGGTACAGGTGCATCGTCGAGGGCGCCGGCATGGTGATCTTCGGCAGCGCGCGCGTGAGCGGCCCGACGAATTCGAATTCATCGAGCGTGATCGGCGCGCGCCGCCCCACCTTGGCGGTGACATAGGGTGCGGTGAAATCGCTTTCGTGGCCGTGCTCGTCGTGGAACTTGAACACGGCCTCCTTCACCGTCAGCCCCTGAGTCAGCCGTACGAACTTCTCCCAGTAGGAGATGCGCCGGAACTCGCCGTCGGTGACCACCTGCAGGCCGCATTCCTCCTGCAGTTTCAGCACCTCGCGGATCGCCCTGTCCTGCGCGGCGCGGAACGCGTGATCATCGATGCTCCCCGCGGCATGCTGGCGGAACGCGGTACGCAATTCCTGCGGCCGCAGCAGACTGCCGATGTGATCTGCGCGAAACGGCGGACGCCCGTTCGAATTGATGTCGGTGCCGGAAACGCTAGCCATGCCTGCCTCCTGCTTTCTGGAAATTCTATAATACAATAGAAGTGAGGAGCCCAACCGGGAGGAGGCCATGGCCAGGGTCGCCGCATCAGCACCCAGTACGCGCCGCCGCGAGGAGGAGATCATCGCCGCCGCTGCGCAGGTGTTCGCGCGGCGCGGCTATCATGGCGCCTCGACCCAGGATATCGCCGACGTGCTGGGCATGCGCCAGGCGAGCCTCTATTACTATTTCCCGTCGAAGGAAAAGGCGCTCAAACTCGTGTGCGAGCGCGGCGTCGCGGGCTACGCCGAGGGCGCGGCCGCGGTCGCCGCGGGCGGAGCCCGCGCCACCGCGAAGCTCACCGCGCTGCTGCGCAATCACCTCGAGCCGATGCGCGAGCGCGCCGCCTACGTGCACGTGTTCCAGCGCGAACGCCGCTACCTGCCGCCCGACCTGCGCCCCCGCGTGCGCCGCCTCGCACGGCGCTACGAGAAGATCGTCGAACAGGTGTTCGCGCAGGGCGCGCGCTCGGGAGAATTCCGGCGCGACCTCGACTGTCGCATGGCGGCGCTCGCGCTGATCGGCATGTGCAACGCGGCGACCGCCTGGTACGGGCTGGAGCCGGGCGCGAGCCTCGAGCGCATCGTCAGGAACTACGCGCGCTTCATGATCGAGGGCGTGGCGGCGAAGCCGGCGCCGCGCGCGCGATGACGACGCCGTTGCGCCTGCCAAGCTACGACGAATTGCGGCGCAAGAGCGCGCCGCTGCTGCTCGCCGAGCGCGCACGAGCCGAACCCGGCGGCATCGCGTACCGCGCCAAGCAAATGGGGCTTTATCGCGAGCGCAGCTGGAGCGAGTACGCCGCGCGGGTCGCGCGTTGCGCACGCGGCTTTCAGGCGCTCGGCCTGGCACCCGGTGAGCGCGTCGCGATCATGGGCGACGCCTGCGAGGAATGGATGCTCTGCGACCTCGGCGCACAATCCGCCGGCGCGATCACCTACGGCATCTATCCCACCGCATCGGGCACCGAAGTCGAGTACCAGATGCGCGACGGCGGCGCGGTCCTGTTCGTCGCCGAGAATCAGGAGTACGTCGACCGTATCCTCGCGCTCGGTGACCGGCTGCCCGGCCTGCGGCGCATCGTCGTGATCGACGACTCGGCGATGTTCGCCTATGACGATGCGCGCCTGGTGACTTTCGACGCGTTGCTCGCATCGGGTGGTGACGCGGACGCGGCCACGCTCGAAGATCTCGCGCGCCGCATCGACCCGGCCTCGCCCGCGTTCATCGTCTACACCTCGGGCACCACGGGCGATCCCAAGGGGGCGCTCGTCGCCCATGGCAGGCATCTCGCCGCGGCGGCCAATATCGTCGTGCACTATGCGACGCTCGCCGAACGCGAACATCGCACGGTGGTCTATCTGCCGCTGTGTCATGTTCTCGGACGCGACGTCGCGGTCACGCTGCCGCTGTTCTCGCGCCTGGTGCCGCACTTCGGCGAGGATATCGAGGACCTGCCGCTGACGCTGTTCGAGGTCGCGCCGACGGTGCTCTTCACCGTGCCGCGCTACCTGCAGAAGTTCGCCGCGCAGGTGCTGGTGGGAATCGCCAGCAGCTCGCCGACGAAACGCCTCGCCTACGAGGTCGCGATGCGCATCGGGCGGGCCCGGGCGCGCGCGCGCTGGGAGGGCCGCGAGCCGGTATCGATCGCCTACGCGCTCGCGCGCGCGGCGGTATTTCGCCCGCTGCTCAACAAACTGGGACTCGATGCGCTCGAACTGCTCGTCTCGGGCGGCGCGCCGCTGCCCACCGACACCATGGCGCTGTGGCAGATCTGGGGCGTCAACGTCGTCGAGATGTACGGCCAGACGGAGACCGCGGGCGGCATCATCGCCGGCCAGCGCGGCCCCTTTCCGCGACCGGGGGACGTCGGCAGCGTCCCCGAGGGCTGGCAGGTGAAACTCGCCGGCGAACGGGCGAACGCCGACCGCGCGGACGAGGGCGAGATCCTCGTCACGAGCCCCGACCTCTTCGAGGGCTACTGGGGCAAGCCCGAGGCCAGCGCCGAAGTGCTGCCGCAGGAAGGCGAATCGCGGGGCTGGCTGCGCACCGGCGATGTCGGACGCCTGGACGGCGGCAGGCTGCGCATCGTCGACCGAGCGCGCGATTTTCTCGTCACCTCGGGCGGCAAGACACTCTCGCCCTCGCATATCGAGAATTTGCTGCGCTCCAGCGCCTACGTCGCCGAGGCGGTGGTGATCGGCCACGGCCGGAAATATCTCAGCGCGCTGATCGAGATCGATCTCGACACGGTGTCGGACTGGGCACGCGGCCGCAACATTACCTATACGGGCTTCACCAGCCTCGCCGAACATGCCGAGGTGCGAGGACTGCTCGCGCGCGAGGTGGAACGGGTGAACGGCGAACTCGCACGCGTGGAACAGGTGAAAGCTTTCCGCATCCTTCCCAAGACGCTCGACCCCGAGGAGGAAGGCGAACCCGTCACGCCGACGCGCAAGGTCAAGCGCTCGCTGATGATCGAACGCTTCAGTGAACTGGTCGAATCGATGTACGATGACCGCGAGGAGCGGCTGCTCGCCGCCGGCGCGGGGGATGTATTCAACAAGAGTGTTCAACAAGGCTGAGCGACAACGAGGAGGAAGATATGAAGCACATTATTGCGGTAGCAAGCATGGCGGCGCTCTCCGCCGGACTCCAGCCCGCGCAGGCGCAGGATGGCTATGTGATTGGCGTGTCGGCGGCGATGACCGGTCCCACGGCCGCCACCTACGCACCGGTAGTCGAGGCGATGAAGGCCTATCTCGATCACGTCAATGCCAGGGGCGGGATCAACGGCAAACCGGTACACCTGATCGTGCAGGACAACGGTGCCCAGCCGTCGAAGGCCGCCTCCGACGCGAAAAAGCTCATCGCCCAGGACAAGGTGCTGATGCTCGTGAACACCAGCCTTTCGTCGACCTACGCACCGATGGTCGCCGAGGCGAAGCGCGCCGGCGTGCCGCTCTACTTCGCTGGCGCGGTCTGCCCGAAGGAAACCTTCCCGCCCGCCGATGCGCTGCAGTTCTGCTCGACCGCGTTCGGCGCGACGCTCGATTCGCAGGCCGCGCTCGGCTTCGTGAAGAAGCGCGCGACCGGGCCGGTGCGGCTCGGGCTTGCCGCCATGGCGATACCCATCGCGCGTGCCGAGATTGACTACGCCGAGGGGCTCGCGAAAACGCTCGGCATGACGCCGGTCGATAAGCAGATCACCCCGCCGCCGACGCCCGACTACACGCCCTTTGCCACCAAACTAAAGGACGCCAACCCGAACTGGGTCTATTCCTGGTCGCCCTGGGTATCGCAGGTGCGCACCTTCGAGGCACTGCGCCGCCTGGGCTGGAACGGCGGCTATATCACCTGGGGCCACCTGAATGCCGAGGAGGACCTTGCGCGCGTGAAGGATGCCGAGTTCTACATCGTCGGCACCAACGCGCTGACGATCGACGAACTGCCCGTGCATGCCGAAATCGCGGCCATCGCGAAACAGGCGGATATCAAGTATCCGGTGAGCTATCTGACCGAGGGCTTCATTTCCGGCCTGGTGATCGAGGCGGCGCTGAAGAACACCCCCTGGCCGCCGACCCCGCAAAAGCTCCAGGCGGCGATGAGCCATCTCAAGGTGGATCTGAAGGGACTGCGCGGCGGCGCGCTCGAGTGGACCCGGGACAACCACTTCCGTACCACCCAGTATTACCGCGTCTGGCACTGGAACACCGCGTCGAACCGCATCGAGCGCATGCAGGACTGGCAGGCGATCGAAGTCAGAAAATAGGCACGCCCTTATCGATCCGGCGCGGCGCGCAGCCAAGCGTGTCGCGCGGGGTCTCCTGCGCCCATGCAACTCGCGGTCAACATCCTCGTCCTCGCCTCGATCTACGCGCTGATCAGCTGCGGCTATGTGCTGATCTACCGCGTAAGCCGCGTGCTCACGCTCGCGCACGGCGAACTGATGATGCTCGGCGCCTACGGGCTGTACGCGAGCGCGTCGCTGTTTGCCGGCCATCCGCTGATCGCACTCGCCGCGTCGGCGCTCGTCGCGCTCGCGGTCGGCTTCGCGGTGTACGGGGCGCTGATGTGGCGCATGACCGGCGAGTCGGTGCTCGCCGCGGTACTCGCGACGATCGCGCTCGGCATCCTGCTGCGCGGCGCGATGGTGCTCGCCTTCGGCACGCAGACCCTGCATCCGCTCGACATGCTCGGCTGGACCAACTATTCGATCCCTCTCGGCGGGGCGCGCATTTCGGTGGCGAGCCTGGCGCTGGTGCTGTGCAACGCCGCTGCCTACGCGGGACTGTTCGCGTTCCTGCGCGCCACGCGCTGGGGCATCCGCATGCGCGCGGCGGGTCAGAATCCGCTGCTCGCGGCGCAGCGCGGCATCGGGCTGCACGGCATCTATGCGCTCGCCTGGGGGCTCGCCACCTTCACCGGAGGACTCGCCGGAATGCTGCTCGCCTGCGACGCGGGGCTGGAGAGCACCCTGGTGACGATCGGCCTGAAGGCCTTTCCCGCAGCGCTGGTCGGTGGACTCGATAGTCTCCTGGGGGCGCTCGTCGGCGCGCTGATCATTGCCGGGGCCGAGGTGCTGCTGATCTACTACGTCGATCCGCTGCTCTCCGACGTGGTGCCCTTTATCGTGCTGCTCGCGATGCTGGTGGTCCGGCCGTGGGGCCTGTTCGGCAGCAAAGAGGAGCTGGACCGGGTATGAGCGCGCCGAGGTCAAGCGGCTATTTCCGCACCCGCTACGAGCGCGATTTCGCGCTCGTCGACACGCGCACGCAGAAGGCCTCGCTCGCGGTATTCGCGGTGATCCTCGCCGCCTACCCCTTCGTCGCCGGCCCCTTCGCGCTAGATCTCGCCAACCAGGTGCTGCTCGCCTCGGTCGGCGCGGTGGCGCTGATGCTGCTCACCGGGTACGCCGGGCAGATCTCGCTCGGCCACGCGGGTCTGCTCGCCGCCGGCGCCTTCACCACCGGGATACTCTTCAAGGAACTCGCCGCGCCGTTCTGGGTGACGCTGCCCGCGAGCGCCGCGGTCGGCGCCTTGCTGGGTCTGGTCTTCGGGCTGCCGAGCCTGCGGCTGCGCGGCCTCTACCTCGCGGTCTCGACCCTCGCGCTGCACTTCATCGTGATCTATCTGGGCTCGGAGTACGAAACCAAACGAGGTTTTTCCACCGGCGTGGTGATCGACCCGCCGCAACTCTTCGGCCGGGCGCTCTCGGACGCGCGCGCCTGGTATTTCGTGCTGCTCGGCGCATCGATCGCCGCGGTGCTCTTCAGCCTCAACCTGCTGCGCGCGAGGACCGGACGCGCCTGGCGTGCGATCCACGGCCGCGAAGCGGTCGCCGAGGCGCTCGGCATCAGCGTACCGCGCGCCAAGCTCTCGGCCTTCGTCGTCTCGTCCACGCTCACCTCGGTGGCCGGATGCCTGTTCGCCTACTACCGCGGCTTCGTCTCGGTCGAGGCCTTCTCGATGTTCCTCACCATCCAGTACGTGGCGATGGTGATCATCGGCGGCATGGGTTCGATCCTCGGTGCGCTCCTCGGCAGCGTGTTCGTGGTGCTGTTTCCCTACGCGATCGAGGCAGCGATGGCGGCGCTCGGCCTCGCCGAAGACCTCTCGGGAGTGGTATTCGCGATCAATTACGCCGCCTTCGGCCTGGCGATGATCCTGTTTCTGGTCTTCGAGCCGCAGGGCCTCGTCGGCCTGTGGCGGCGCGCGCAGAACTGGTTCCTGCTCTGGCCGTTCAGGCAGAAACCCTTGTCCGGGTCGAAATGAGCCAGCCCCTTCTCACCGTCGAGAAACTTGAAGTGACCTACCACCGTGTGATCACCGCGGTGCAGGGTGTGTCGCTCGAGGTGCCGAAGGGAGCGATCGTCGCGCTGCTCGGCTCGAACGGCGCAGGCAAGACCACCACGCTGCGCGCGATCTCGGGCTTCATCGGTCTCGACGACGCGCGCGTCACCGACGGCACGATCCGCTACCACGGCGAGCCGATCGACCAGCTGCCGCCGCACCGCGTCACGCGCCTGGGCATCGCGCTGGTGCCCGAGCGCGGCAAGGTGTTCGAGAACCTCACGGTCGCGGAAAACATCGAGGCGGTGGTGCCGCGCGCGGGCGCGGATACGAAGCGCCTCGCCGCGCAGGTGTACGAATTCTTTCCCGCGCTCGCGCGCCTGCGCGCGCGCGAGGCCGGCTACCTCTCGGGCGGCGAGCGCCAGATGCTCGCGATCGGCGCGGCGCTCGCCTGCGCGCCCGAGCTGCTGCTGGTCGACGAACTCTCGCAGGGACTCTCGCCGCGCATCGTCGAAGAATTGATCGAGCGCCTGCGCGCGGTACGCG
>JAOUFA010000432.1 GCA_029858545.1 Betaproteobacteria bacterium | reverse complement strand
ATCTCGAGCCGCCATGAATTCATTCGCCTCCCCCTCCTCGCTCGCCGCGCAACTCGCCCAACGTATTCTCGTGATCGACGGGGCGACGGGCACGATGATCCAGCGACTCGAGCTGTCCGAGGCGCAGTACCGTGGCGAACGCTTCCGCGACTGGCCGCGCGAACTGCGCGGCAACAACGATCTGCTGGTGCTGACCCAGCCGGACATCGTGCGGCGGCTGCACCAGGACTACCTCGAGGCCGGCGCCGACATCATCGAGACCAACACATTCAATTCAAATTCGGTCTCGATGGCCGATTACGGCATGCAGGCGCATGTGCGCGAACTGAATGTCGCCGCGGCGCGCATCGCGAAAGAGGCCGTAAGCGCCTTTCAGGCCCGCGACCCGGCGCGGCCGCGCTTTGTCGCCGGAGCCCTGGGTCCGACCACCCGCACCGCGTCGATCTCGCCCGACGTGAATGATCCGGGCTACCGGGCGATTGCTTTCGACGAACTGGTCGCCTGCTACGACGAGGCGCTTGCCGGGCTCATCGAGGGCGGAGTCGATCTGATTCTGGTCGAGACGATCTTCGACACGCTGAACGCCAAAGCGGCGTTGTTCGCGATTGAGCGCCATTTCGAGAAGTGTGGCGCGCGCCTGCCGGTGATCGTCTCCGGGACGATCACCGACGCCTCGGGGCGGACGCTTTCGGGTCAGACCACCGAAGCCTTCTACAATTCGGTGCGTCACGCGCAGCCGGTTGCGATCGGGCTCAATTGCGCCCTCGGGGCGAAGGAGCTTCGCCCCTACGTCGAGGAGCTCGCCTCGGTTGCCGATACCCATGTCTGCTGCTATCCGAACGCGGGGCTGCCGAACGCCTTCGGCGAGTACGACGATACGCCGGAAAACATGTCGCGCCAGATCGGCGAGTGGGCACGCGAGGGCCTGCTCAACATCGCCGGCGGCTGTTGCGGGTCGACGCCGGAATTCATCCGTGCCATTGCACGGTCCGTCGAGGGCGTGGCGCCGCGGCGCATACCGCAGCTGCCGAAAAAGCTGCGGCTCGCCGGGTTGGAACCCTTCAACGTCGGCGACGATTCGCTGTTCGTCAATGTCGGCGAGCGCACCAACGTCACCGGCTCGAAGGCGTTTGCGCGCCTGATTCTTGCGGGCAATTTCAACGAAGCGCTCGCGGTCGCCCGCCAGCAGGTCGAAAACGGTGCGCAGCTGATCGACGTCAACATGGACGAGGCGATGCTCGATTCGGAGAAGGCGATGACCACCTTCCTCAATCTCGTGGCCTCCGAGCCCGATATCGCGCGCGTGCCGGTGATGATCGACTCGTCGAAGTGGAGCGTGATCGAGGCGGGATTGAAGTGCGTGCAGGGCAAGCCGGTGGTCAACTCGATCAGCCTCAAGGAGGGCGAGCAGGAGTTTCTGCGCCAGGCGCGGCTCGCCCGCATGTACGGCGCGGCAGTGGTGGTGATGGCTTTCGACGAGCAGGGTCAGGCCGACAGTCTGGCGCGACGCATCGAGATCGTCGAGCGCGCCTACCGGCTGCTCACCGAAAAAGGGGGGCTGGCGCCCGAGGACATCGTCTTTGACCCGAATATCTTCGCGGTGGCCACCGGGCTCGAGGAGCACTCGGGCTACGGCGTCGACTTCATCGAGGCGACGAAGTGGATCCGCGCCCACTTCCCGCACTCGCGGGTCTCCGGAGGCGTGTCGAATCTGTCGTTTTCCTTTCGCGGCAACGACGCGGTGCGCGAGGCGATGCATACGGCCTTTCTTTATCACGCGATCAAGGCCGGAATGTCGATGGGCATCGTCAACGCGAGTCAGCTGGGCGTCTACGAGGAAATCGATCCCGAGCTGCGCAGTCGCGTCGAGGATGCGATTCTGAACCGCCGGCCGGACGCCACGGAACGACTGATCGAGCACGCGGCAACGGTGAAGTCGGGCGCGAAGGAGAAGGCGCAAGACGACGCCTGGCGCCAGGGCAGTGCGCAGGAACGCCTGGTTCATGCGCTGGTCAACGGTATCGCGACCTGGGTGGTCGAGGACGCCGAGGACGCGCGGCAGGTGTCGGCACACCCGATCGACGTGATCGAAGGACCGCTGATGGAAGGCATGAATATCGTCGGCGACCTGTTCGGCGCAGGCAAGATGTTCTTGCCCCAGGTGGTGAAGTCGGCGCGCGTGATGAAGGCGGCTGTCGCACACCTGGTTCCGTTCATCGAGGCGCAGAAGGCCGCGAGCGGCGAAGCGGCGCGCGCCAAGGGGAAGATCGTGATTGCAACGGTCAAGGGCGACGTGCACGACATCGGCAAGAACATCGTCGCGGTGGTGCTCCAGTGCAACAACTACGATGTCGTCAATCTCGGCGTCATGGTCCCCGCGCAAACAATCCTTGAAACCGCGCGCCGCGAGAATGCCGACGCAATCGGCCTGTCCGGCCTGATCACGCCCTCGCTCGAGGAAATGACGCATATCGCGCGCGAGATGGAGCGTCAGGAATTCAAACTCCCGCTTCTGATCGGTGGCGCGACCACCTCGCGCGCGCATACCGCGGTGAAGATCGCGCCCCATTACTCGGGGCCCGTAGTGTACGTGCCCGATGCCTCGCGCAGCGTCCCGGCGGTACAGAGCCTGCTCTCGGCAGAGCGACGCGAGGACTACCTTGCCGCGGTAAGCGCCGACTACGAGCGGATCCGCGAGCAGCATAAGAACAAGAAGGGGCCGGGACCGCTGCTGCCGATTGCCCAGGCGAGAAGGTTGGGGCAGAAGATAGATTGGTCTGCGTACCGCCCACCCGAGCCAAGGCAGTCGGGAATCACCGTGCTGCGCGATTATCCGCTGGAGAGACTGATCCCCTATATCGACTGGACGCCCTTTTTCCAGGCCTGGGAATTGTCCGGGGCGTATCCCGCGATCCTCACGGACGCCAAGGTGGGCGAGGCCGCGCGAAAACTCCAGGCCGAAGCAAGGACAATGCTGGAACGAATCGTTCGCGAGAAGTGGATTACGGCCAATGCTGTGTTCGGTCTGTTTCCGGCAGCGCAGGTGGCTGCCGACGACATCGAAATCTACCGCGATGAAACGCGCGAAACAGTGCTTATGACGTGGCACAATCTGCGGCAGCAGAACGAAAAACCCGCAGGGCGCGCCAACCTCTGCCTCGCCGATTTCGTCGCGCCGAAGGAGTCCGGGGTTGCCGACTACGTCGGTGCTTTCGCGGTATGTGCGGCGGGGATCGACGAGCGCGTCGCCGCAATGGAAGCGGCGCATGATGACTACAGTGCGATCA
>JAOUFA010000052.1 GCA_029858545.1 Betaproteobacteria bacterium | reverse complement strand
ACGGCCGATGCGGTCCATCAGTGCCTCGACCTCCTCGACGGCTGCCGTGCCGACCTGATCGCCGTGTTCGCGGCCGACCACGTGTACCGCATGGACGTGCGGCAGATGGCCGAATTCCACCTCGAACGCGGGGCCGACGCGACCGTCGCGGCGATTCCCGTCGCGTTACGCCAGGCAAGCGGTTTCGGCGTGATCGAAGCCGATGGTTGCGATCGCATCCGCGGTTTCGAGGAAAAGCCGCTTGCGCCGCGGCCGATGCCGGACGACCCGACGCGCGCGCTCGCCTCGACGGGTAACTACCTGTTTCGTCCCGAAGTTCTGCGCGCCGCGCTCGACGCCGCCGCGATGCGCGGCGAAACGGACTTCGGCCATCACGTGCTGCCGCGCCTCGCGCGCAGCCACCGCGTGCTGGGTTACGATTTTTCGCGCAACCGCGTGCCCGGACTGCGCGCCTACGAAGAGTCCGCCTACTGGCGCGACGTCGGCGATTCCGCGGCATACGCCGAGGCGCACTGGGATCTGCTCGGCGCGCAGCCGCGACTGCGCCTGGACAACCCCGCGTGGCCGATCCGCTCCGGCAATACCGCGCACGCGGTCGCCCCGCTCGACGCGGGTGATATCCGGAACACGATCCTCGGCCCCAACGCCAATGCCCACGGCGCGGTCGTACGCAACTGCGTCTTGCAGCGCGGCGCGAACGTCGGCCCGGGCGCGAATCTCGAACGCTGCATCGTCATGGACGGCGTACGCATCGAACGCGGCGCGCGATTCGAGGGAGTCATTCTTGGACGCGGCGGCAATCGCGCTCAGGCCGCGCGCGGCGCGGCGAGCGCGCCCTGAATCGCGCGCCGCCGATCGGACATGAGCGAATCGCGCACCACCCCCCGCAGCGGCACCTCTGGCTGGATGCACGCCGGCTGGCGCGGAACATTCTATCCGCGCGATCTGCGCCCGCAGGACCGGCTCGCGTTCTACGCCGCGCGATTCGGCAGCGTCGAGGTCGACACCAGCTTTTACCGGCTTCCGGCGCGACGCAGCGCGCTGGCGTGGTCGCGGTCGGTTCCCGCGAACTTCGTGTTCACGGTCAAGGCGAGCCGCCGGGTGACCCACGTCGCGCGGCTCGCCGCGCCGGACCTCGAGCTGACCGCCCTGCTACGCAGCCTCGAACCGCTCGGCGAGCGCATCGGCCCGATCCTCTTTCAATTGCCACCGCGCTGGCCGTGCAATACGGCGCGACTTGCCGCTTTCCTGCCGCGCCTGAGTCGCGACTTCCGCTATGCCTTCGAATTCCCCGACCCGAGCTGGTGGAGCGCCGCGGTCTATGAACCGCTCGCGCGCTACCGCGCCGCGTTCTGCATCCGCGACGCCGGCACCGGACCCTCGCCCATGGAAATCACCACCGACTTCGTCTACGCGCGGCTGGGCGGCCCCGGCACGCCATCGCAAGGCGGCTACGGCGCGCGCGCGCTCGATGACTGGGCGCACAGATTCTCGCGCTGGAGCGCGCAGGGTCGCGCGGTGTATTGCTATTTCGGCAACCATGAGAGCTGCCACGGGCTGCGCGACGCGGCCGAGCTGGCGAGCCGGCTCGCCTCCCCTGCTCGTTCGGCGAGCCTGCCCATGGGCCCCGAACGCCGCAGCGCGCACGCTCATGTCGCATAGCGCGGCGCCGCTGCGCGTGCCCGCGTTCTCCTGCAGGCGCCGGCGCTGGGCGAGCGCGCTCGCCGCCTGCCTGGCGATGGCCGGCGCGCAGGCCGATGAGGTGGTGCTGCGCAACGGCGATTTGATCACCGGGCAGATCGACCGCCTGGACGGCGGCAAGCTCACGATCAGGACCGACTACGCAGGCCGGATCGCGATCGCCTGGAAGGAGGTCGCGACGCTGTCGACCGATCGGCCGGTATACGTGGTGGTGGACGAATCGAATCGCCTCAAGGTGCGGCTGCGCCCCGCCGCCGAAGGCAGCGTGTCCCTTTTCGGCGGCGACTGGCTCGCCGGCGAGTCGGTCGCGCTCGCTCGCATCGGGGCGATGACCAACGAACCCATACCGGTGGTGGTGGTCACCGGCCGGGTCAGCCTGAACGCCTCCGCCACCTCGGGAAATACCGAAACCCGGCAGTTTCACTTCGACTCCGAGGCGGTCGCGCGCAGCGTGAAGAATCGCTTCACGCTGGGCGGAGTCGTCGAGCGCGCCCGAGATGGCGGTGTCGAAACGAAACGCAAGTCGCGCGTCTACCTCAAGTACGACCATTTCGCCGGAATGAGGGTTTACGGCTATTCGAACGCCGACATGGAACGAGACGCGTACAAGGACCTCGCGCTGCGCACCACGCTCGGCGCCGGCGCGGGGTATCAGTTCTTCGAATCCAGGGAAATGAACCTGTCCGCCGAACTCGGCCTCAACTTCGTCAACAGCGACTTCGAGACGGCGCCGGACGAAAGCTACCCGGCGACACGGTGGGCGCTCAAGTTCGATCGCCACCTGTTTCATTCCAAGACCCAGCTCTTCTACGAGCACGAGGCGTTCTTCGCGATAGGCAGCTCCAAGGAAGTGTTCGTGCGCGCGACCACCGGGTTGCGTTTTCCGCTGATCGAGCGCTTGAACGCCACCGCGCAGTACGGCGTGGAGTGGGACAAGATTCCGGCGCCGGACCGGGTATCCACCGACCGATCCGCGCTGCTGACGATCGGCTACCACTGGTAGACCGATCGCGACGCCGGGCACGCGGATCAAACCGTGCCGATCGCGAAGCGAATTGACGAACGTCACCCGGCGTGACGCGCGTCCGGGTGAGAATCCAGCGCGCGTCGCGCGGCGGCACTTGCGCGAGCGCCCTGACATCGGTACCAAGGAGGCGTAACATGGATCAAAATGAACGTAACAGGCTTATCGCCGAGGCCGCCTACCGCAGGGCGCTCGCCCGCGGTCTGGCGCCGGGGCACGAACTGGAGGACTGGATCGAGGCCGAGCGCGAGGTCGACGCGGCGCTCAGCCCGCAACGCCCCCCGGAACTGCCGGCCGCGCCGGAACACGCGCCCGCCGAACCGAAGCCGGCCAAAGCGCGAGTATCATCAAAGGCTGCATCAAAAGTCGCAGCAAAAGGCCCCCGCGCTTCGCCCGCGGCGAAGCCGCGGCGACGCAGCCCGGCACGCTGACCGCGCGCCGGGATCAACCTGATCGGAGGATGGAGAGAACTATCATGCCAGGCAGCGCCACAGCACGCACAAAGAAGACCACGCACAAGAACCCTCGCCGCCGGACAGCCTCGCCGCTGGTCGGCAACGCGCTCGTCGGCCAGGCCGGCGGCCCGACGGTCGTGATCAATCAAAGCCTGGTGGGGGTCATTTCCGCCGCCCAGCGCGAAAAGGCCATCCCGCGCGTGTACGGCGCGCGCCACGGCATCATGGGGATTCTCACCGATCAGCTGATCGACCTCGGCCGCCAGCCGGCACGCGTCCTCGAACGCGTCGCGCAGACGCCGGCCTCGGCGCTCGGCTCGGTGCGCAAGCAGCCCAAACCCGAGGAATGCGAGCGCATCGTCGAAGCATTCCGGCGCCACGACATACGCTACTTCTTCTACATCGGCGGCAACGATACCGCGGAAACCGCGCTCGCGATCCAGGCCGCGGCGCGCGCCGCCGCCTACGAGATGCGCGTCTTCCACGTGCCCAAGACCATCGACAACGACCTGCGCGTCACCGATCACTGCCCCGGGTACGGTTCGGCGGCGCGATTCGTCGCCTGCGCGCTCGCCGGAGACGACCTCGACAACCGCAGCCTTCCCGGCATCAAGATCGACGTCATCATGGGGCGTCACGCCGGCTTCCTCGCGGCGGCCTCGGCACTCGCGCGCCGCGAGCCGGACGACGGCCCGCACCTCATCTATCTGCCCGAGGTGGATTTTTCCGCCGATCGCTTCCTCGAGGACGTCGACGCGGTCTACGGGCGCCTCGGCCGCTGCGTGGTCGCGGTCTCCGAGGGGATTCACGACGCGCAGGGCCGGCTGATAATCGAAAGCGGCGAAAAGGACTCGCACGGCAACGTCCAGCTCTCGGGCACCGGCGCGCTGGGCGACCTGCTCGCGCTGCGCGTCAAGGAACGCTTCGGCAAGTCGATCCGCGTGCGCGCCGACACGCTCGGCTATCTGCAGCGCTCGTTTCTCGGTGTCGTGTCGGCGGTCGACGCGGCCGAAGCGCGTGCCGTGGGACGCGAAGCGGTACGCGCCGCCCTATCCGGAAAGCACGACAGCGGCTCGATCGCGATCCGGCGCCGGCCGGGCAAGAAGTACGCGGTCGACTATTTGGTCACGCCGCTCGACACGGTCGCCAGGGTCACCCGGTCGATCGAGCGCGCGTGGATCAATGCGCGCGGCAATGACGTCGAACCGCAGTTCCTCGACTACGCCCGCCCGCTGGTGGGCAAGCTTCCAATCGTGGGGCACCTGGAAAATCGCAAGATCGTCGGCCGCTGAGCGCGGGAGGCCGCGCAAAAGTCGCCTCGCGCGGGCGCGGCGCGAGCTAGAATCGTGACCACCGCGGCCGCCGGATCGGGCGGCCGCCTCGTCACGGATCGCACGACATGCAAGAACTGCCGGGCACGCGCCACACGATAGAGATCAGCCCGCGACTGCCGCGCAGCATAGCGCGGCTTGAGGAGCTTGCCGAAAATCTGCGCTACAGCTGGGACCGCGCGACCCGGGCGGTGTTTTCGCGGCTGCATCCCGCGCTGTGGGACGCGATCGGCCACAGTCCGAAGACGATGCTGAAGTGCGTCGATGAGGACCTGCTCAACGCCGCGGGCAACGACGCGGCGTTCATGCATGGCTATGCGCGCGCGCTCGCGGCCTACGACGCGTATTTCGCCGACCGCAGCCCGCGCGACGGCGCGGCGCACATGCCCGGCGACGGCCCGGTCGCCTATTTCTGCGCCGAATTCGGTTTCCACGAAAGCCTGCCGATCTATTCCGGCGGACTGGGAATTCTGGCGGGCGATCACTGCAAGACCGCGAGCGACATACGGCTGCCCTTCGTCGGCGTCGGACTGCTCTACCGGCAGGGCTATTTCTCGCAGAGCATCGACGCGGCCGGACAGCAGCACCCCGCCTACCACGATTCGCAATTCGACAGCCTGCCGATCGCGCCGGCACTCGCCGCCGACGGCGACGAGCTGCGCGTCGAGGTTGCGCTGCCCGGACGCCGCGTTCAGGCGCGCGTCTGGTATGCACGGGTCGGCCACGTGCGGCTCTACCTTCTCGACACCGACGTCTCCGGCAACAGCGAGCACGACCGCGCGATCACGTTCCGGCTCTACGGCGGCGGATCGAACACGCGCATCGAGCAGGAAATGCTGCTCGGCATCGGAGGCGTGCGCGCGCTGCGCGCGCTCGGCATCGCCCCGGCGGTCTGGCACATCAACGAGGGGCACGCGGCATTTCTCGTGCTCGAACGTGCGCGCGAGATCGCTCGCACCGGAGCCGGGTTCGACGCGGCGCTCGAAGCCGTCGCGGCAAATACCGTATTCACCACCCACACCGCGGTCGCCGCAGGCCACGACCACTTTCCGGCCGCGGTGGTGGCCGAACACTTCGAATCGTATTGCCGCGAGATCGATCTGCCGTTCGAGCGTCTGCTCGCTCTCGGGCGTACGTCCGACGGCGGCGATTTCAACATGACCTCTCTCGCGATCCGCGGCTCGCGCCAGCAAAACGGCGTCTCGCGCATCCACGCGCGCGTCTCGGCCGAACTGCTGCGCGACCTGTGGCCGCAGATCCCGCTCGCCGAAAGTCCGCTTGCGCACGTCACCAACGGAATTCACGTGCCGACCTTTCTCGCCCCGGAGTGGCACGAGACCTTCGATCGCGTCGTCGGCGCCGGTTGGGAAAAGGACCTCGAACGCGAGGACTGGGCGGCGCGCATCGAGTCGATTCCCGACGAGCAGTTCTGGGGGCTGCGGCAGCACCTCAAATCGCAGTTGCTGCATCTCGTGCGCTACCGCGTGCGCGAGCAGAACGCGCGCAATCGCGTGAGCGAGGCGCACGTCGATCGCGTGCTGCGGCATATCGATCCAACCCACCCGGACGTGCTCGTGATCGGCTTCGGCCGGCGGTTCGCGACCTATAAGCGCGCGACGCTGCTGTTCAGCAACCTCGCCGTGCTGCGCGAGATCGTCTCCGATGTCGCGCGTCCGGTGATATTCATGTTCGCCGGCAAGGCGCACCCGGCCGATACGCCCGGCCAGGAGCTCATCCGCCGCATCGCCGAGATATCGCGCATGCGCGAATTCGAGGGCAAGGTGTTGCTCGTCGAAGGCTATGACCTGCGGCTGAGCCGGCGCATGGTCTCGGGAGTCGATGTCTGGCTCAACAACCCGGTTTACCCGCTCGAGGCCTCGGGCACCTCGGGGATGAAGGCCGCGATCAACGGGGTCGTCAATCTCTCGGTGCTCGACGGATGGTGGGACGAAGGCTACGACGGGATGAACGGCTGGGCGATCAAACCCGCCGCGTTGCACCACGACCCGCAGCGCAGCGACTACGAGGAATCGCGTACCCTGTACGAGATCCTGCAGGACCAGGTCATCCCGCTCTACTACGGCGGGGACGAGCGCGTGCGGCTCGGCTACTCGCCGGGCTGGATTCGACTCGCCAAGCGCTCGATGGCCACGATCCTGCCGCGCTTCAACACGCAGCGCATGCTGCGCGAATACATCGACCGGCACTACGTGCGGGCCGCCGAGCAGGGTCGGCGCTACGCCACCGACGGGCACGCGCTCGCGCGCGAGGTCGCCGCATGGAAAACACGTGTGCGCGCGGCCTGGCCGGGAGTGTCGGCACGGCGCGTCGACACCCCTCCCACTCGCGCGCGCTTCGGCGACGCGATCGAGTTCGAGGTCGCGGTGCGACTCAACGGACTCGCGCCGGGCGATGTCGCGCTCGAACTCGTGCTGTCGCGCGACTACGGCGCGCACCTGCCGGCCGAGCGGCGCACCTGCCGCTTCGCCGCCGGCGAGTCCGATGCCGCGGGCGAGACCCGCTACCGCCTGAGGCTTGCGCCCGACCTGTGCGGTCCGCTCGAGTACCGCCTCCGCATGCTGCCGCATCATCCGGCGCTCACCCACCCGTTCGAACTCGGTTTGATGGTGTGGATCTAGCAAGACGCGGAGTACGGGCGCGCCCCGGGAAGGGCGCGTACGCAACAGGCCAAGAACCGCCGATCGAGGAAGTTCAAAACAAGGCGGCGGCTTGAGTCCATATCGTTCCCGGGTTGCCGCCTCCCGGTTCCCCGCAGCGGCGGGCTCTTCAGGGGATCGCCGGCAGCTCAGGGACGAATCAGTCGCTCATACAACTCGGCATAGCGGTGCGCCGCCGCGCCCCAGCCGAAGTCGCGCCGCATGCCGTTTTGCTGCAACGCGCGCCAGCGCGCCGACTCGCCGAACAGGTCGAGCGCGCGCTCGACCGCGGCGGCGAGCGCCGCCGCGCTCTCCTCTTCGAACACGAACCCCGTCGCCTCGCCGCGCTCGAGCGATTCGGGCGTGCAGTCGATGACCGTATCGGCGAGTCCCCCGGTGCGCCGCACCACGGGTGGCGTGCCGTAGCGCTGGCTGTACATCTGGTTCAATCCGCAGGGCTCGAAACGCGAAGGCATCAGGAACAGGTCGGCGCCCGCCTCGATCGCGTGCGCGAGCGTTTCGTCGAACCCGATGCGCACCGCGACGCGAGCGCGAGACGCGGCGGCCAGATCGACGAGTGCGCGCTCGATCTCGCGCTCGCCGCCACCGAGTACGGCCAGTTGCACCGGCCGCGCGAGCAGCCGCGGCGCTGCCTCGATCACGAGGTCGATGCCTTTTTGCCCGGTGAGCCGGCTCACCAGGCCGAGGAGCACCGCGTCATCGCGCGGCTCGAGGCCGAGTTGGCGCTGCAGCGCGCGCTTGTTCGCGATCTTGCGCTCGAGCGTATCCGGGCCATAGCGGCGGGCGATGCGCGCATCGGTCTCGGGATTCCATTCCGCGAGGTCGATGCCGTTCAGAATCCCGGCCAGCGAATCGGCGCGCGAAGCGAGCACTCCCTCCAGGCCGAATCCGAGCGGTGCGCGCTGGATCTCGCGCGCATAGGTCGGGCTCACCGTCGTGATCGCGTCGGCGTCGCACAGACCGGCCTTGAGAAACGACAGCCGGCCGTAGAATTCATAGCCCTGCGCGGTGAACCCCTCGGCCGGCAGTCCGAGCGTCGCGAGCGCCTCGGCGCCGTACAATCCCTGAAAAGCGAGGTTGTGCACCGTCTGCACGCAACGCACCGGGCAGGCGAACACGCGCTTCAGATACGATGGCGCGAGCGCCGCCTGCCAGTCGTTGCCGTGCACCACCTCGGGCCGCCAGGCCCCCACCACCCCCTGCGCGATCCGCGCCGCGGCGTACGCAAGCATTCCGAAGCGCATCGCGTTGTCGGCGAAATCGCGCCCCTCGGCGTCCTGGTACGGGCCCGCGTCACGATCGTAATACCCGGGACAGTCGAGTACCCATGCGGGCATGCCGCGCGGCGTGCGCGCATCGAGCAGCCGCGCGCGCGGGAAACCCTGCCAGGGCTCGAGCGTCGCGGCAACCGGGCACTCGCCGATCGCCGCGAGCACCGGCCGATAGCCCGGAACGAGCACGCGCAGATTCAACCCCAGTTCGTTCAGCGCATCCGGCAGCGCCGCGCTCACATCGCCGAGTCCCCCGGTCTTGATCCAGCCGGCGTATTCCGAGGTTACGAAGAGAATTTTCATAGGACGGGGTCAACCGCGCTCGCAGTGCGCGGAAGCCATGTTATCGAATTTCCCGGTCGCCACGACGATTCTTGACGAGCATCAGCATTGCACGGACCCCCGCCGCATACACTGATCGCTTGATTATTCCCGGACCTCTGCAAAGGTATGGCTGAGACGACACTGCACGAAGACTTGGCGACGCGACACAGCCTCGCAAGCGCCGCGGAACGGCGATTCGCGCCGCAGACCTTCGCCATCGTGCTCGCCGGCGGTCGGGGCTCGCGCCTGCACCCGCTCACCGATTGGCGCGCGAAACCCGCGGTCCCCTTCGGCGGAAAATTCCGCATCATCGATTTCACGCTGTCCAATTGCGTCAACTCGGGGATCCGCAAGATCGGTATCGCGACGCAGTACAAGGCGCAGAGCCTGATTCGCCACGTGCAGCGCGGCTGGTCGTTTCTCGACGGACGCTTCGGCGAGTTCATCGAACTGCTTCCCGCGCAGCAGCGCGTCACCACTGAGTGGTACCGGGGCACCGCGGATGCCGTGTACCAGAACCTCGACATGCTGCGCCGCCAGATGCCGCATTACGTTCTCGTGCTCTCCGGAGACCATGTCTACAAAATGGACTACGGCCGCATGCTCGCCGAGCACGCGCGAACCGGCGCCGACATCACCGCCGGATGCGTCGAGGTGCCCATCGGCCAGGCGTCCCAATTCGGCGTCATGCGCGTCGACGATGCTTCGCGCATCGTCGGATTCAGCGAGAAACCGGCCACCGCCGAGCCGATGCCCGGCCGCACCGACGTCGTGCTCGCGAACATGGGGGTTTACGTCTTCAACGCCGACTTCCTCTACGAGCAGTTGGTGCGCGACGCGCAGGACAGCCGCTCCAGTCACGACTTCGGCAAGGACATCATCCCGCACATCGTCGAGCGCGGCTACCGGGTGATGGCGCACAATTTCGCATCGAGCTGCGTCAACGTCGCGCACGGCGAGCCCTACTGGCGGGATGTCGGGACGATCGACGCCTTCTGGGAGGCCAACATGGACCTGGTGAGCGTGATTCCCGATCTGAACCTGTACGACACGCAGTGGCCGATCTGGACCTATCAGGAACAGATGCCGCCGGCGAAATTCGTCCTCGGCGAAGAACGCGGCGGTGGCAGCGTGGTCGACAGCATGGTTTCGGGCGGCTGCGTGATGAGCGGCTGCACGCTCAGGCGCGCGATGCTCTTTTCCGCGGTGCGCGTCGAGGAAGACGCGCGCGTCGAGGAATCGGTCGTCCTGCCGAGCGTCACGATCGGCCGCGGCGCGATCGTGCGCCGCGCGGTGCTCGATCACTACTGCCACCTGCCCGACGGAATTCGCATCGGGGTCGACGCGGAGGAGGACAGGCGGCGCTTCTTCGTCAGCGAGCGCGGCATCGTCGTCGTGACGCCCGAGATGCTCGGCCAGAAGGTGCATCACCTGCACTGAGCGGCCGCGCTACGAATTGCGGATCAATGCGCGCGCGTGGCGGCGCGCCCATCCGGCCCGGACCCTGCGTTCCCGCGCCACCGGCCGATCAGCTTGTGCAGTTCCATCGCCGCGAGCAGCACGAGCGCGAGACAAAGCAGATCGAGCCAGAGGCCGGGCGAAACGGGTTGAACCCGGAGCACCTCGCGCAACCCGGGCGTGTACATCGCGCCGATGTGGACCGTCTGCGCCAGCACGGTGCCGAAGAAGAGCAGCTTGTTGCGCAGCGGATTGTGGCCGAACGCCGAGCGTGTCTCGGATCGACTGTTCAAGACCTGCACGTTCTCGAACAGCACCATGAGAAGCAGGGTGGCGTTCCTCGCCTCCTCGACGGAGTGTCCCTGAGCCAGCATCCAATGGAACGCGGCGAACGCCAGCCCGCCGATCACCACCGCCGATACGGCAACGCGCTCGATCATCAGACGGTTGAAGATACGCTCGCGCGGCGGGCGCGGCGCTCGCGCGAGTTCATCGCCTTCGCCCGGTTCGAAGGCGAGCGCCACGTCCTGGATGCCGTTGGTGACCAAGTTGAGCCACAGCAACTGCACCGCGACGAGCGGCAACGGCATGTTCGCCGCGAGCGCCAGCACGAACAGCACGATCTCCGCGGCGCCGGTCGAGATCAGCAGGAAGATCACCTTGCGCACGTTGCCGTAGGCGATCCGGCCTTCCTCGACGCCGGCGACGATCGAGGCGAAGTTGTCGTCGGTCAGGATGAGCGCGGCTGTCTCGCGCGCGACGTCGGTGCCCGAGGCGCCCATCGCGACCCCGACCTGCGCCGCGCGCAGTGCGGGCGCATCGTTGACGCCGTCTCCGGTCACCGCCACGAAGTGGCCGTTGCGCTGCAGCGACCGGACGATGGCGAGCTTTTGCTGCGGCTCGGCGCGCGCATACACCCTTGCGCGGGCGGTCAGCGAATCGAGCGCGTGCGGCCCTTCGGCGAGCGCTTCGGAGAGCATCGCGCCGGTGACGACTTCGTGCGCATCGCGTGCCAGCCCCAGGTCGCGCGCGATGGCGAGCGCCGTAACCGGATGGTCGCCGGTCACCATCGATACCTCGATTCCCGCGCTGTGGCATGCCTCCACCGCGCCGCGCGCTCCGGGACGCAGCGGGTCGCTCATCGCCACCAGGCCAAGCATGGTGAGCCCGGTGAGGTGCTCGCGCGAGAACGATCCGCGATCGCCAAGCGCGAGCGGGCCCTCGGCGATCGCGAGCACGCGATACCCCTCCTCGGCGAGCGCGCGCTCCTGGCCCCGGATCGCCTCCGCGTCGAGCGGGACATCGCCCTGCGCGTTGGCCATGCGCAGGCACATCGCGAGCACGGTTTCGACGGCGCCCTTGACCGACGCGCGCTCGCCACCGGCAAAGCGGTTGAGGCTCGCAGCGAAGCGCTGCTCGGACTCATACGGAATCGCCGCGCACTGAGGCGCGACGATATCGAGCGCATCGACCTGCAAATTGGCTTTGCGCGCCATGACGAGCAGCGCCAGATCGACCGTATCGCCGTGCCCGACCCAAGCCCCGTCGCGCTCGGCAAGGACGGCCTCATTCACGAGCGCGGCCGCGCGTGCGAGACGCTCGAGCAGCTTCTCGTGACCCGCAAGGCTCGCTCCCTGCGGCAGAATGAAAGTGCCTTGCGGAGCGATGCCCTCGCCGGTGACCTCCCATGCAGGCTGGTCCGCAAACTGCACCCGGCGCACCGTGAGCTGATTGACCGTAAGCGTACCGGTCTTGTCGGAGGCGATGTGCGTGCACGAGCCGAGTGCCTCGACCGCCACCAGCCGTCGCACGATGACGTTGCGGCGTGCCATACGGCCCATACCGACGGCGAGCGCTACCGTCAGGGCGACCGGCAGACCCTCGGGGATGGCCGCGACCGCGAGCGCCACCCCGAGCAGGAACACCTCCGCGAGCGAGGCACCGCGCGCCAACTCGACCACTGCGACGAGGATCGCGGCGACCCCCACGCCGACCGCGATCGCGTTGGTGAAGCGCTCCATGCGCTGCAGCAGCGGCGGTTTCGGCGGCGGCTTGCCGAGCACCGACTCGGCGATGCGGCCCAGCACCGTGTCGAGTGCGGTCGCGACGACGACTCCGCGCGCACGGCCGCTGGTCACCAGCGTGCCGGCAAACGCCATGTTGGCACGCTCGCCGAGCGCACCCTCGGGGGCGAGGACGACCGCGGCGTTCTTGGTCGCGGGGAGCGATTCACCCGTGAGCAGCGACTCGTCGATGGCCAGATTGTGCGCCGAGAGCAGGCGCAGATCGGCCGGCACCTTGGCACCCGATTCGAGCAGGACGAGGTCTCCGGGAACCACCTCCTCGGCATTGATTTCGTGCGCATCGCCATCGCGCTCGACCCGTGCGTGCGGCGAGGCGAGACTGCGCAGCGCCTCGGCCGAGCGCTCGGCGGAGTGCTCCTGGAAGGTTCCGATCACGGCGTTGACGAGCAGCACCGCGAAGATGAATCCGGCATCCGACCCGTTGCCGAGTGCGAGCGAGACCAGCGCCGCCGCGAGCAGCACGTAGATGAGCGGGCTCCTGAACTGGCGTATGAATACCGCTGCGATCGTCGGTGGCGGGACGCGCGGCAGCGCGTTACGGCCGAAATGCGCGAGACGCGAGACCGCCTCGGCGCGCGTCAGCCCGCGCGCCGAGGCGCCGAGCTCCTCCAGCGTCTCGGCCGCGCTCAGCGCGTGCGGACGATGCAGGCGCAGCCGGACTGCATCACCGATCGATTCGCGGGCAGCGCACATGCGGCCATGGTGCATCGCGCGCGCCGAGGCGCGTTGACCACCGTCAAGCGGGCGCGGTCGATCACGCTGCGCTTGACCGCGCGCTCCCATCGACGCCATGATCCACCGCCACGCTGCGCGCCGTGGCATCCACCGCGGGAGTAATGCGTGAAGATCACCGTCAACGGCCTCGCCCGACGCATCGTCTCCGGGGCTGCGCCGAGCATGATGCGAACCTTCCTGTCGACACGCGCCATCGCATTCATCAGCGCCGTGCTGCTCCTGGTGATCGCCGCGCTGTACCTGTATGCGCTCGACTCGGCGGTGCGCGCCAAATCGCGCGACGACCTCTACCGGGGCGTGATCAGCGCATCGGTACTCGCCGAGCGGCGCCTCGAGCGCGCATTCTCGACGGCGGTCGCCGTGGCGACCGTGATACAGCAGAATCGCGGCCGCTACGAGGACTTGGGGCCGCTCGTTTCCCAGCTGATACGCAATTCCATCGGTCTGGCGAACGTGCAGATCGCTCCGCTCGGCCGGGTACGCGCGGTCTACCCGCCGCAACAGGCCGCGCGGCGCAGGGGTAGGGACCTCACGCGGGATCCCGCGTGGCGCGAAGCACTCGGCGAGGCAAGGCGCTCCCGGACCATGGTGATGCTGCCGCCGCAGCCACCGCATCCGGGCGGACACCACACCGTCACTAGCGCGATGCCGGTATTCGTTCGCGATGGCGGTCTCGGAGCCGAGCGTTTCTGGGGCTTCGTCCTCGCCGAGGTCGATTTGCAGCAGTTTCTCGCCGGGCTCGCGCTGCCCGGATTGCTCGGACGCGATACGCGCTACGCGCTGACGACCGACACGGTGCCGCCGACGGTCCTCGCGACGACGGCACCCCCGCCCGAGCAGCCGATCATGATTCCGCTCTCGGCCCCCTCCGGAACCTGGCATCT
>JAOUFA010000430.1 GCA_029858545.1 Betaproteobacteria bacterium | reverse complement strand
CCTTGCCGTTTCCTCGAGCACGCGCCTGGCATCGGCCGGCAATGCCGCCCATTTCCTCACACCCACCGTGACATAAGCGGGCGTATACACGTGCCCCGAGAGAGAAAGATACTTCTGCACTTCCTGGAACTTGGCGCTGTAGATCTGGGTGAAGGGGTTCTCCTGGCCATCCATCACGCCGGTTTGCAGCGCGGTAAACACCTCGGAGAACTTCATCGGCGAGGGGTTGGCGCCGTAATCCTGAAACATGCGCACGCGCCATTTTCCTTCTGGCACGCGCAATTTGATGCCCTTCAGGTCGTCGGGCACGACAATCGGCCGCTTGGAATTGGTGATGTGGCGGTAGCCGTTCTCCCACACCGCGATGATCTTGAGTCCCTTCTTCTCCGCTTCGGGCGCGAGCCGCGGCCAGACCACCTCCCTTTCGATGCGCTGCATGTGAGCGCGGTCCTTGACCAGGTATGGCATTTCGAACACACCGAAAAGATCGACCTCGGACGACATCACCGTCGAGGGAAGCGCCATATCCACGGTCCCCAGCTTCACCTTTTGCAGCAACTCGCGGTCACCGCCCAGCTGGCTCGAACCGAAAACGACGATCTTCACCTTGCCGGCAAGCTTGGCGTTGGCGCGTTTCGCGAACTCCTCGGCCGAGGCTGCGAACAGCGAACTCGGTTCGCCGACGTGGCCGAACTTGAGTTCCGCCTGGGCGAGAACGTTTCCCGAAAGCACGGCGGCGAGCACTGCGGGGGCCAACCAGTTCACGACATGCATGAGTGTTTCTCCTCTCCTTTGATGAATCCTGTTGTGTTGTGACGTTTCAGGCGACCTTGCGCTCGCCCCTGCGCGCGCCGGCGCATTCGGCAAGATAGTCGATCGCCGCCTGCACACCCCCATGCCGATGCGGTACACGCGCCAGCGCGAGACCCATTTCCACGCCCGCGAGCGTTCCGACGAGCGTCAGGTCGTTGAAGTCACCCAGATGGCCGATGCGGAAGACCTTCCCCGCGAGTCTTCCCAGACCCGTGCCGAGTGACATATCGTAGGCGTCGAGGATGGTCTTGCGCAGCGCGTCGGCATCGTGCCCCTGCGGCATCAGGATGGCGGTGAGGGAATTGCTGTACTCGGCGGGAACCGCGCACACGAGTTCCAGATCCCACGCGCGCACCGCGCGGCGCGTCGCCTCCGCATGACGGGCGTGGCGCGCGAACACGTTCTGCAGACCCTCCTCGTGCAGCATGCGCAGCGCCTCACGCAGGCCATAGAGCAGGTTGGTCGCCGGCGTGTACGGGAAGAACCCGGTCTTGTTCGACGCCAGCATCTCGTCCCAGCTCCAGTACGATTTCGGCAACCGCGCGGCCCGCGACGCGGCCAGCGCCTTTTCGCTCGCGCAGTTGAACGACAACCCCGGCGGCAACATCAGGCCTTTCTGCGATCCGGCGACGGTGACGTCCACGCCCCATTCGTCGTGACGGTAGTCGATCGACGCGAGCGAGGAAATCGTGTCCACCATGTACAGGGCGGGATGATCCGCGGCGTCGATCGCGGCGCGGATTTCACCGATGCGGCTGGTGACGCCGGTGGACGTTTCGTTGTGCACCACGCATACCGCGCGAACCGCGTGTCCGCGGTCTTCCTTCAGTTTCGCCAGGACCAGCGCCGGATCGACGCCGCGGCGCCAGTCGGTCGCGACGATCTCCACCTGCAAACCCAGACGCGTGGCCATTTTCGACCACAGCGAGGCGAACTGGCCGGTTTCGAACATCAGCACGCGATCGCCGGGGGACAGTGTATTGACCAGCGCCGCTTCCCACGCGCCGGTTCCCGAGGCCGGATAGATGACCACCGGCTGCCGGGTCTGAAAGACGCTTCGCAGGCCATCCAGGATTTCGAGACCCATGCCGCCGAACTCGGGGCCGCGATGATCCATGGTCGGCATATCGATCGCGCGCAGGACGCGATCGGGAACGTTGGTGGGTCCCGGGATCTGCAGATAGTGACGACCGCTGCGATAAACCATGGTGTCTTCCATGACCTGAGGGGTGAGCGCCACCTCGCGAGAACCGACACATTAGTGTAATCGAGCGCGACTCACAATACCGTGCTGTTCGTTCGCCTGCGGTGCGCGGAAGAGGGCGTCCCGCGCGATCGCCGCCCGCGGGCGGCGCGATGCCGCGTCGCAGTTCCTCGACTTGCGGTGCAGCGGGCGGATATTCTTTGTCTTTGCGAATCGCATTCAAATTCGTATACTCACCGGCTCACCGGCGCGCAATGATCGTTGCGCGCCGGTACACGCCCGGATTCGGGAAAACTTCCAGACACGCAGGCAACGGAGTTTGAAATGAAGAACAAAATTGCATTCGAAGAGCACTTCGCGATCGCCGAGACACTCGAGGAAACGCGCAGTTTCGCGGGCGACAGCGGCATATGGGACGAATTCACCCGGCAGATCCTGGACCTCGAAGACGAGCGCCTCGAGCATATGGACAAGAGCGGGATCGGGTTCGCGATCCTGTCGCTCAACGCGCCGGGCGTACAGGGAATCCTGAACGCCGACAAGGCCATGGAAGTCGCCCAGAAGGCCAATGAGAAGATGGCCAAGGCGGTCTCCAAGCATCCCGGCCGCTATGCCGCCTTCGCCGCCCTGCCGATGCACGACCCGGATGCCGCGGCAAGGGAGCTCACGCGCTGCGTCAGGGAACTCGGATTCAAGGGGTGCATGGTCAACGGTTTCCAGCAGGTCGACGATCCGAAGAACGTCAAGTATTACGATCTTCCCGAATATCGGTCGTTTTGGGCGACCGTGTCAGAACTCGACGTACCGTTCTACCTGCACCCGCGCATGCAAATCCCGTCGCGAGCGCCGATCTACGAAGGACATCCCTGGCTGATGAGTTCCCCCTGGGGATTCGCCGTCGAAACCTCGATTCATTCGCTGCGTCTTTGCGGCTCGGGGCTGTTCGACGATTATCCGAAGTTGCGCATCTGCATCGGCCATCTGGGCGAAAACATTCCCTTCGGCCTGTGGCGCATCGATGCTCGCATGCGTTTCTCACCGCGCGGATATCGCGGCAAGCGGCTCCTCGGCGATTATTTCCGCGAAAACTTTCACATCACCACGAGCGGCAACTTCAACGATGCCGCGTTCCGCTGCACGCTGGAGACGATCGACAACGACAAGATCTATTTCAGCGCCGACTATCCGTTCGAGAAGATGGAGGACGCCTCCGACTGGTACGATTCGACCAGCGTGATATCGGACGCGCAAAGACTCAAGATGGCGCGCACCAACGCCATCA
>JAOUFA010000429.1 GCA_029858545.1 Betaproteobacteria bacterium | reverse complement strand
CAGGGGGCGGCGCGAAGTAGCCGCGGCAAGGGGGCGAATACCGCGCTGGGGCGGCCTTCCGGGGCCGGCGCTTGCGCGGGTTAGTCCTAGGGGGGTAAGACACTAAAAAGCAGAGACTTGGGGCACGCTGTTGTTGTAGAGTGCCAATAACCAATTCGGGTTTCATACGGATTGGGCGCAGGAATGAACTTCGGCCGCGTTTCCAATGTGGCCGTTTTCGCCGGCAAGAATGCATAACAAGAAGAGATCAACTACATCCAAGGTACGGACGGCTGAGAAATCTCGTTCCCGCGCGGAACGTCGATTTCACACCGGATAAGAAGAGACTTGCGCGGCGGAAATAGGCCCTTCCAGCAGGGCCGACGTCGTTACCTGTGGCCCGAACCCGAGCCGGTGTCGGGATATGCCGCCGCCCCGAACCTAGCGGCGGTTGGGTTATTGGGAAGGGGAGAGCAAGTCATGAACGCAATTGTCGAAGGGGCTGCGGGCGCAAGAGCGATGCGAGGGCTGGCTGCAGGCACTGGGGGTGCCGAGGGCTTGATCTACCACGAAGAAGTCATGCCGTTCACGGTGAAGATCGTGCGCACCGAGACCGAACTGAGCAAGGCGGTGCAAATCCGCCATGCGGCGTATGCGCGCCATGTACCGGAACTGGCAAAATTGTTGAGGGAGGCGGAGCCCTACGATCACGACGAAGGGGCGGTGGTGCTGCTCGCGGAATCCAAGCTGGACGGCGCGCCGCTCGGGACCATGCGCGTGCAGACGAATCTCTGTCGGCCGCTCGCGTTGGAGGGATCGGTCGAGCTTCCCGATTGGTTGCAGGGGTGTGTCCTGGCCGAGGCAACGCGGCTGGGCGTGACCCTCGGCCGGGTCGGGCATCTAGTCAAGACGATGCTGTTCAAGGCGTATTTTCACTATTGTCTGGAGATGGAAGTCGACTGGATGGTCGTCGCCGGGCGCTCCCCGCTTGATCGGCAGTACGACGCGCTCCTTTTCAGCGACGTATTTCCTGGCCGCGGCTACATTCCCATGCAGCATGCCGGCAATATTCCCCACCGCGTGCTGGCGATGGAACCGAAATCGCTCGAGCCGATATGGCGCGAAGCACGGCACCCCCTGTATGACAGTTGCTTCCGTACCCATCATCCCGATGTCGATCTCGGGGCGCTGGATCGCCGTGAACCGATCCTGTCCGCCGCGCGTCGCACCGTGGAAGGGCTGCTGAACATGGGTCGCGCATTTTCCGCCGAGCCGGATGCGGCCGTGTTGGCTGCTTAGATAGGAGTGCCCGAATAGCACGGTCAATGGCGGATAGCGGGCCGCAAGCGAAGGGCGTAGACGGCACATCTTCTGGACATGCGCGACGCGATATCACAGCTCAGTAACTTTCTGCGCACACACGCCGTGATCGACAGCCTGATATACAGGCTGTCGGTCTATGGTGTGCCGCTTGCGGCAGGCATCGTTACGCTGATTGCGGCGCTTTCGTGGGAAAGCCAGTATCCGAGCGGCAATTCGGCACCCCTGGAGATTCGTTTCGTCGAAGATCGTCTCGGCAATCTGGAGCCGTCGCGTGCGCTCGCCCGGCTCGATGGCGCGCCGCTTGCGCGATACGCGGATACAGGCCTCTCGGAACGCCCCTTTTGGTTCAGTTTTACCGCGCAGCCGTCGGGGGAGCACACCGATATCGAGTTTCCGTCGCGCCACGCCCTCACCCTGGCTTGCTGGAAGGCATCCGGTCTCAAACCGCTCGGACAGGCGAACCGGGCGACCACGACCGGCAGTTTCAGGGCGTCCAAGGCAGGCTTTGCGATGGAGTTGGGCGGACTCGATTCGCCGACAAGGATTCTGTGCGCATCAACCTCGTCGGGGCCGGCACGCATCTCGGTCGCTCAGTGGCGTGCATCCGAGATTCGCGTCTCGGCGGGTCAGTTTCATCGCAACTCCGGCCTGCTCGAAGGTGGACTCGTCGTTCTGTCGGCGTTCGCGTTGCTGACGGCGATTGTGACCCGCGAAAAGCTGTACATGCTGTTCGCGGCGTGGTTGCTGGCAAGCCTGCGTCTCGCCGCAATCTCGGCCGGTTGGGACACGCAGTGGTTTGAATGGCGGATTCCTCCGGAGTGGATATTCGAAACTCGAAAGCTGAGCATTGCTCTCTACGTTGTCCTGACTTACGCGCTGTTTCAAAGGCTGTTCCAGGACGATTTGAAACGCGTTGATGATCACGGCCTGCTGCGCGTCAATCAATTGCTCTCCCTGGTGCTGCTCACGGCGGCAGCCTTCATATCTTTTTCCCATTTTCTTCCGCTGTTATGGCTCGTCGTCGGCGTGGGTGTCACCGTATTCATCTATCTGCTGGCGCGCATCCTTTGGGTTACCCGATCGATGGTGGCAGTCTGGTACAGCGTCTCGTTCGTTATCGTCCTGTCGACCGGCTTGTACGAGGCGATAGCCGCGGCACTGGGAATCAAGGCGCTGATCGGCGTCGTGAATAGCGTCACCGGTGCATTGCCGGCGAGTTTGGCTACCGCGCTGGCGATCGCCGAACAGATACGCCTGGAACGCGAGGAGCGGCTCAAGGCGCAGGAGGAGCTGAAGGCCACCTATGAGGCGATTCCGATCGGTTTGTTTACATTGACGGACGAAGGCGAATTCAGCCGCTCGAATCCTGCGATGCAGACGATGCTCGGTGCGGACCCGTCGGCCGGACAATCGACAAGCTGGTCAGACGTCTTCGGTGCCCCGCTCTGGGCGCAGATGCGGCAAAGCCTGCGTGCTGCCACCACCTGCGAGATGGAGCTGCGCGGCCCGGGTTCCGGGGGGACAAGGTGGTTCTCGGTCAAGGCCGCGCTGACCGCCGACAAGATCGAGGGGTCGCTGCAGGACATCACCGAACGCCACGATGCCACCGAGCGGCTGCGCTACCTCGCCGAGAATGATGCGCTCACGGGCGTTCTGAACCGCACCGGCGTCGAACGCGCGCTGAGCGCGGCCTACGCAAGGATCCCGGGCGGAGGGAGTTTCGCGCTCGGCTATCTGGATCTGGACCGGTTCAAGCTGATCAATGACCTGTTCGGACATGTCGCGGGGGACGAAGTGCTGCGTCAGGTCTGCGGACGCGCGCGCAGCATGCTCGCCGAGCCGCACAAGATCGGGCGCGTGGGCGGCGATGAATTCGTGATTCTGTTTGAGGATACGACGATGAAGGTCGCCACCGCGATCTGCCGCAGCATCGTCGACCTGATCGGACGGAATTCCTACAACATCGACGAGAAGGCCTTTCAGGTCAAGGCATCGATCGG
>JAOUFA010000428.1 GCA_029858545.1 Betaproteobacteria bacterium | reverse complement strand
TCGATCAGCCCCATGTCATCGAGCTTCGGATCGTGCGTAAGGGCCACCACCGCGCTGTGCCCGTCCAGATTCAGTTCGCGGATCACGTCGTCGGGCATGCCGCGATCGAGCGCCACGCCCGGCACGTTCCAGGTGTTCGCGTATTCCTCGCGCGGATCGACGACCAGCACGTGGTAGTCGAGCATCTTCGCCATCTCGGCCAGATAGTGGGTGAGCTGCCCGCCACCGATCAGCACCAGGCGCCAGCGCGGTCCATGCACCGTGGTCAGCACCTTGCCGTCGAATTCGAGCATATCCGACCAGCGACCCGATTCGAGGCTCACTCGGCCGGAAGCGAGTTCGAGGCGTCGGCGTACCAGCTGCTGCCTGCCGATCGTCTCGAGCAGCTCGGCGATGCCGCTTCGCTCGGTGACCGGTTCGAGCACCAGTTGCAGCGTGCCGCCGCAGGGCAGGCCCCAGCGGCGCGCCTCCTCGGTCGATACGCCATAGGTCACCACTTCGGGCTTGTCGGAGGCGAGCGCCTTCGCGCGCACCCGTTCGATCAGATCGTCCTCGACGCAGCCCCCCGACACCGAGCCGACCACCTGGCCGTCGTCCCGAATCACCACCATCGCACCGACCGGACGCGGGGCCGAACCCCAGGTCCGGGTGATCGTTCCCAGGGTCGAGCGCCGCCCGGCATTGCGCCACGCCTCGGCATTGCGCAATACCTCGATATCCACGCTATCCATGACCCGCCTCCTTTATGAATTCCCGACCGCGGCGCTGCGCCCACCCTTGCGCCGCCCATTCTAGCCGCTTTGCCGGTGCCGTTTGGGCCCGGCAAAGCACGCGCGCCAGCCTGCCCAAGACATTTGCCGCGCCGCAACATTGCTTCGCGCAGCGCGCTTCGTTTAGGATAGCCGCAGAACCGTGAAGAAAGTCCGCCCCGCGGCGTTGCCAGACGTCGTGCGCAGGCCGGCCGGCGCAGTTCCCTCTCTATATAGAAAAGCAAGCTCGAAGGAGACAACATGTCCGTCAAAGTCAGCATGAAAGTCAACGGCAAACCGGTGTCGGGCGAGGTTGAGGCGCGCACGCTCCTCGTCACCTTCATCCGCGAGAACCTGCGGCTGACCGGTACCCACGTGGGCTGCGACACCGCGCAGTGCGGCGCGTGCAGTGTGCACATGAACGGCAAGGTAGTGAAATCCTGCTCGATGCTCGCGATGCAGGCCGAGGGCGCCGAGATCCTGACCATCGAGGGCGTCGCCAAGGCCGATGGCACGTTGCACCCGATGCAGGCGGCGTTCAAGGAGCACCACGGCCTGCAATGTGGCTATTGCACGCCGGGGATGGTGATGAACGCGATCGATTTCGCGAAGAACAACAAGAACCCGAGCGAGCAGCAGATTCGCGAGGCGCTCGACGGCAACCTGTGCCGCTGCACCGGTTATCACAACATCGTCAAGGCGATCGCCGCCGGCGCCAAGGCGACGGCATAGTCGATTCATCCGCCCCACCAACATACCAAGAATCCCTAGGAGAAGAGCATGAGCACTTCCCTGATCGGCGCGCGCGTCGCGCGCAAAGAAGACTACCGCTTCCTCACCGGCGCGGGACAGTACACCGACGACATCGTCCTGCCGCAGCAGAGCTACGCGGTGTTCGTGCGCTCGCCGCACGCGCACGCGAAGATCAAATCGATCAACCTCGCCAAGGCGAAGAACGCGCCGGGCGTGCTCGCCATCTTCACGGGCGACGACCTCGCCGCGGCGAAGGTCGGGGGACTGCCCTGCGGCTGGCTGATCACCGACGTGAACGGCCAGCCGATGAAGGAGCCGCCGCACCCCTGCCTCGCGCAGGGGAAAGTCCGCCATGTCGGCGACCAGGTCGCGGTGGTGATCGCCGAGACCCTCGACCAGGCGCATGACGCGGCGCACCGGGTCGAAGTGAACTACGAGCCCCTGAAGGCGGTGGTCGACCCGGCCAAGGCGCGCACGCAGGGCGGCGTGCCGGTGCACGACGCGGCGCCCGACAACACCTGCTATGTCTGGGCGCTCGGCGACAAGGCGGCGGTCGATGCGGCCTTCGCCAAGGCGGCGCATGTCACCAAGCTCCAGTTCCTCAACAACCGGCTGATACCCAACGCGATGGAGCCGCGCGCGGCGAACGGTTCCTACAACCGCTCCGACGACAGCTACACGCTCTACGTCGCGAGCCAGAACCCGCACGTCGAGCGCCTCTTGATGACCGCCTTCGTGCTGGGACTGCCCGAGCACAAGGTGCGTGTCGTCGCCCCCGACGTCGGCGGCGGCTTCGGCTCGAAGATCTATCTCTACGCCGAGGACGTGGTGGTCACCTGGGCCGCCAAGCAGATCAACCGCCCGGTCAAGTGGACCGGCGAGCGCAGCGAGTCCTTCGTTTCGGACGCGCACGGGCGCGATCACGTGACCACCGCCGAGCTCGCGCTCGACCGCGACGGCAAGTTCCTCGCGCTGCGCACCCAGGTCACGGCCAACATGGGCGCGTACCTGTCGACCTTCTCGACCTGCATCCCGACCATCCTGCACGCGACGCTGCTCGCCGGTCAGTACACGACGCCCGCGATCCACTGCGAGGTCACCGCGGTGTTCACCAATACCGCGCCGGTCGACGCCTATCGCGGCGCCGGGCGGCCCGAGGCGACCTACGTGGTCGAACGCCTGGTCGAGACCGCGGCACGCGAGATGAAAATCGACCCCGCCGAGTTGCGGCGCAAGAACTTCATCCGCAACTTCCCCTATCAAACCCCCGTCGCTCTGCAGTACGACATCGGCAACTACGACCAGACGCTCGATGCGGCGATGAAGATGGCCGATGTCGCGGGCTTCCCGGCGAGGAAGGCCGAGGCCGCGAAGCGCGGCAAGCTGCGCGGCCTGGGTTACGCCTGCTACATCGAGGCCTGCGGCATCGCACCGTCGAACGTCGCGGGCGCGCTCGGCGCGCGCGCGGGGCTGTTCGAGGCGGGCGAGGTGCGTGTGCACCCGACCGGCAGCGTCACCGTGTTCACCGGCTCGCATGCGCACGGCCAGGGGCACGAGACCACCTTCGCGCAGGTGGTCGCCGACCGGCTCGGCATTCCCATCGAAAGTGTCGATATCGTGCACGGCGACACTTCGAAAGTGCTCTTTGGCATGGGCACCTACGGTTCGCGCTCGATCGCGGTGGGCGGCACCGCGATCATGAAGGCGCTCGACAAGATCATCGCCAAGGGCAAGAAGATCGCCGCGCATCTGATGGAGGCATCCGAGTCGGACATCGAGTACGACAAGGGCGTGTTCAAGGT